>CALLHT010000120.1 GCA_938009335.1 uncultured Rhizobiaceae group bacterium | reverse complement strand
CCATTAGCAGAATATCCGCCCCAATTTTCCCAAGTGCGGTTGTGGCCGATGTGAGCCATGTGCAGATTCCTATCAATACCCGGCGATCTGTATGCCAAGGGTTGCTAATTGTGGTGAGGCTTAAATCGGTTGCCATTGCCTCTACCAATTCAGCCCATTCAGGAACCTGCTTATGCATCATGCCAATTGGCCCGCCCAGTTGTAGCGGGAAGGTGGTCGGGCATTCTTTGCGTAGAGCGATCAGTGGCGAAAGCCAAGTATCCATCCGGTCGCCAAACGTGAAGGGAAGCGCTTCTTGCATGCGTGTGCGTGCTGAAATTTTCTGTTGGCCCAGTCGAGATTTGAGATTTGTAAGGGCTTTCTCGAGGGGTTCCATCTGATCGCATATTCTCTCGACTGCTATTTTCAAGCGGAGCATTAGGCTCGTGTCGATTACATCCTGGCTGGTGGTATCTTTGTGAAAGCTTTTTTGGACTTGTTCAGGAAGAGCTGCGCGAACCTGCTTCACGAAGGATGGTACATAAATACCATCCGTCTCGACGCCTTGGAACAAGACTGTAGTGTCTAGTTCGGTTGTGGCTAGGGTCTCGGAAATCTTTTCAGCGTGATCAGTTGGAACAAGTCCAAACTTTGCTTGAGCAGCACATAGTGCTCTTTCAAAGCGAATTGCAGCTGCAAGCTCTTCTTCCAACGAAAATAACTGCGCTACACCGCCGATGCTATCGGCGGTTAAATGCAAACCAGAATTGCAAACTGTAAAACTCATCCACTCTTCATAGCGATTGATGAGTTTCAGGAAAAGCGAAGAGTTGCGCTTCTGAGCTTAACTTTTCTTACGGCGCAATTTTTTCGTATAGCCCAGCGTTCTTTGGATGACTTGCGAATGGAATTTTGCATCCTTCTCAACCGTTGTATGCGTAATACCTCTTACGCCACGAACGCTTATGTTCTTGATCACGCCTTTAAATCCTGGCCCACGCTTTGTAACGTTTCTGTTGTCTTCTAGAGGCAGGTAAAAATTGACCACCCGGTCGATGTTTTTGCCGGCGAAGGTTGTCACAGTTGGATCAAACTGCACAACGTATTGAACTTTCACACCGCGTTTACCGAGATATGTCGCCATTTTGGTTGAAGCATTGGCACCAAGAGAATGCCCCATGATCACGATGGGATAGGACACCTGCTTCTTTTTCGCGCGCGCAACGATGTTATCAGCCAATTCGCGCCAAGCATTGTGATTAAAAACCCTTGCATCCAAACCCGAACGTACCATCTTGACGCCCAATGTATCCATTCCGCGAGAAAACACGTTAGCAAGGCCCCGCAGCAAGTACACTTCGCCGGATCGGGTTACGTTTCCGCGGACATTGTGAATGTTTTCACTCGGTCTTTGTGTAAGAGACGCGGAAACAACTGGTTTGGTGGCCGAGGTTGAGTTCGTAGATGTAGAACACCCCGCGATCGCTAGTGACGATAGCAGAACAAGTGATGCTGCGCTAAGCTTTGGAAGGAATTTAAAAGGCATGCTTTACCCGATTACTAATTAATTTCAGCCCCAAGCCAATTAGAGGCTTTATGATTAATTTTGTACTAATTTTCAACGTGACTAGTGATCACATTTGGAATTTCTCTCGAGGTGACGTAACGTAATAATTCTGAATGTTGCATGAATGCCTCACTCAAAACCCAGCGTCAATAGATTCCTGGAATAATACGCTTGGTGCGTTGCATATAAGAATCATATTCTTCGCCAAATTCGTGTTTCATCATCGCTTCCTCCTCGCCAACTCGCAGGAAGAAGAGGGTTCCGAAACCGATGAGCCCTGAGAACCCTGCAACCCAGTTGGGAAGAAGGAAGGCTGCACCCAGACCCCAAGCCCAAAAGGCTGTGTACATAGGATGCCGGACTTTCTCATAAATTCCACTGGTCACCAATTTGTGCCCCTCGCGAAGATCGAGGCTGTGTGACCACATTTTCCCCAGCGCTTTATGTGTGAGGCGAAACAAGCGGAGCGTGAATAGAAGCGTCATGAAGCCGATGATGAACAGAAACACGTTTGGTGTGTAGTCGAACCCATCTAGAAAATCGGTGAAAATCCACACAGCCGGTATGTAACCCAAGCCAAACGATGAGATGACCATGGCAAGGCGTTCTTTCATCGGGCGCGCTGTTACTGATTTTTCTGTCTTGCGGGATTTGCGGTTGGGTTGCCAACGGATAGCGGCCCAAAGAACGATAAATACGCACCACACAATTTTCGTGGCCAATTCAAGATCAAACGTCATGTTCTATTCAACTCTTGGTGTGAGGTGTGAACTCTCAAATGCAAGCTCATTATTCTGTGCCAGCTCATCTGCATAAAATGGGCCGAACACTCGCAATTGGTAGTCATGATGTACTGGTTTGTCGCAATAAAGAATATATTGCCGATGAGCAAGATACATTGACTTCTTCATTTTGCGGTGCCGCTGTTTGGAAAGCGCGTTTTTGAAATTGACGCGGTCGATAACCAAGCGCTCTTCTGGTGCTTCCAACCCCATAGGTTCGAACGGGTCAGATTTATAAAAGGAAACGAAATCTGTCTTTGTTTGAATTTCATGCCAGAACAGGTTGGGCATTGTGAGAATGGATTTGGTCGCGTTGCGCAAGAAACCAGCAGATTTGACAAGGCCGATTTTCAACAGGCTTGACCCCATGGCGAGAAAGGTGATGCGTTTTCCTTCGAGCGCAGCAGGGTCTTTTTTGATCGCCTTTGATAGTGCCATTGTGGCCCAAACCGAGCCGAAGCTATGGCCTACGATCAGAATTTCATCGGCGTTTGATTGGTTCACTTCTTCCAACAGTTGATTGGCAAAACTTTCGTAGCGGCTTTCAATTTCCGAATTTGAGCTGAAACACATGTCCCGCGCAAAAGCCCAATCGTTGATGGATAGATTTACATAGAGATTGTCGCCCGGAACTTTACACAAAATCAGAAATACGATGAACGCAACCCCAAAACGAAGGATGGCTGATCCACCCAAGAAAGATGGGAGAAATCCGGCACCAAACCAAGCGATCAGCGCGAACAGGATCACGAGCAGGATTGGGTAAATCGTAAAGCCCCAATAGCGTTTACTCGCCTTGCGATATTTGCTGACCGAGCCATCAAAGAAAAAGCCGAGATAGGCAGGCAGGTGCTTAATCAGGTTTTTGGGGTAGGGGACGCTTTCATATTTCGCGATAATATCAGCCCAGGAAAAATGCACGTAACGGGTCTCGGTTTGCCAATCGTCACCTGCGGCCGTGAACTGTGTCACTGTTTTATGCTCGGAAGGCAGGTCGTTGATCTCGTCAGATTTTAGCTCAAATTCCCAAAGCGCAGCCGTCTTAGCGCCGCCTGCCGTCAGCCGTTCGATCTGATGCACTGACGTGGTGGTTTCAAAACCGGGGAAGTTCAGGACAAGGCGTCGCAAGGGTTTGGGCATCGATAATTGAGGCAACGAGAATCAGAGTTAAATTGTAATTCTACTTCTAGCATCATTGGAAAGATTTGTCGCATGACGGCTGAATAGCCAAGATGAGACATTTGCGATGTGAATTTTTGCTATGCTTTGGTTAAATTCAAAGCATAGGTGTTAGCGATACTTTTATCTTTTTCTGATTGATTGCCGATATGAGTGAAAATATCGGATTTAATCCTGTATCAGACACAATAGCGGTTCTGTCAGAACTGGAACTTATATATTTTGTTCCGTTCATTTTGATGTTTGTCATCCTTTTGCTCACCGGCACCCTGAAAAGACGCAACCCAATCCGCTATCGATGGAAATCCGGCAAAGGGTTTGAACGGTTGGATGTCAGTGAAGAAATGAAGCGCTTGTCTGATGATCAGCGCAAAGAACGTCAAAGACGGCTTGATGGGTCTAGCTCGTAGCTAAGGAGCAAGCGCTCTCCCCTCAAGCACTCCTTGCTGCATCCATCAGATATTTCCAGACATAGTCGGAGAATGAGCGCCAGCATTCCACGCGAAATTCCTGTTCGCCTGTGCGGTAGAGGATGACTTCCGCTTTCGCGATCATGGTGCGAGAACAAGCCCCAACCGGAAATGCATCGATTGACAAGTCACGCGGGCAGCCACTGTTCAGCGCGTAGACGGCATTCTTGCCCGAAATGGTCAGGCC
>CALLHT010000119.1 GCA_938009335.1 uncultured Rhizobiaceae group bacterium | reverse complement strand
AGTTTCCCGCCAAGCGCTCTGATGGTAGAGTCGTGCGAAATTTTGCCAAGTGTAACCAAGGTTTTGAGATTGGCAAAACGTTCGAACGTGCTTTGTAAAAATGGCCGGCACTGGTTGATTTCCGCGCCAACTGGTTTGTTTTGCGGGGGAACACATCTGACCGCGTTGGTGATGGCACAACTCACCAACTCCAATCCATCGCCTGCTTCACTGCCATAGGTTCCCGATAACAAGTTAAATTTGGCAAGGGTTGCATAAAGCAGATCACCGGCGAAATCTCCGGTGAAGGGTCTTCCAGTGCGGTTTGCACCTTTTAGTCCCGGAGCGAGCCCGACGACAAGAAGTTTGACCGTGTCATCGCCAGCGCGTGCAGCCCACGTGTCGACAGGGGCATTATGCCAATCCGGATACTTTTCTCTATTGGAATCGATGAAACTTTTCAGACGCGGGCAAAGATCGCAGTCTCGATCAGGGTTAAAGGGAGTTCCTGTGGGCATTAATCTTCGTAATAGCCATCATCTTCATCATCTTGTGCATGATCATAGTTAGGTTTTTCAGATGGGTCACGTCCAATTTCTTTTTTGAGTGAGTTAAGCTCAATAAAGTTGTCAGCTTGTCGACGAAGATCGTCTGCAATCATTGGCGGATTGGTTGCGACAGTGGAAACCACACTGACCTTTCTGCCCTTTCGCTGCAACGCTTCAACCAAGGGGCGGAAGTCTCCATCACCAGAGAACAGGACCGTATGATCAACGGTTTCTGCCAATTCCATCGCATCAATAGCCAGTTCCATATCCATATTGCCTTTAACTTTTCGGCGGCCCGCAGAATCTGTGAATTCTTTCGTCGGCTTTGTCACTACGCGGTATCCATTGTAGTCCAGCCAATCGATCAATGGACGGATCGATGAATATTCCTGATCTTCAATCAATGCAGTGTAATAATAAGCCCGCAGAAGGTAGCTTTGGTTCTGAAAATATTTCAGCATCCGCTTGTAATCGATGTCAAAGCCGATCGATTTTGATGTCGCATAAAGGTTTGCACCGTCAATAAATAGGGCGACCTTCTCTCGCTGATCAAACATCAAAATATCTCCTAAAAACAACAAAGTAAGTATTCAAATGAAAATGCGAATACATAATGGCTCAAGCATAAGGAATGTGCTTTGAAACGCCATCCAAAGTTTTTAAACTTAATGTGATTGCTAAAGCATGTTCCAAGCTTGTGGCGAAATTGGGTTGGGTGTGAATTTCCTTGAAATTTGCAAAATTCTGCGGTACTCAGGCGCAACTTCCAAACATTGAGGTTTATTGTTATGGCACGTGTTACCGTCGAGGATTGCGTCGACAAGGTCCAAAACCGTTTTGAACTCGTTCTATTGGCAGGCCATCGCGCTCGTCAAATCTCCAGTGGAGCTGAAATTACAGTTCCGCGCGACAACGATAAAAATCCCGTTGTTGCTCTTCGCGAAATCGCAGATGAGACACTTTCTCCTGGGGATCTTGAAGAAGATCTAATCCATTCATTGCAGAAACAGGTTGAAGTGGATGAACCTGAAAATGAAATGGATCATATTGATGCGCTTCCTGATGTTGCGGAGATGCCGGAAGCGCCTGTTATGAGCGATGTACCAGATGCACCGCAGCAACCAGACGTGACGTTTGATAGTCTGTCAGAAGAAGAGCTTCTTGCGGGTATTGAAGGTCTGGTTCCGCCAGATAAAAGCGACGATTTTTGATTTATTTCAGATAATCAGCGTAAAAGAGCAGTTATTGCATCCGGCGGCTTTAAAAGCTTAGCCGGATGTTTCATATGTAGCGGGTAAAGAATTTATCGGTCACCGCCAATGATGCGCCAATACGAACTCGTAGAACGGGTTGCAACGTATACAAAAGAACCAAACGAAGCCTTGCTAAACAAGGCTTACGTTTATGCAATGCAAAAGCATGGCGAGCAAAAACGGGCTTCTGGCGATCCTTACTTTTCTCATCCGCTAGAAGTGGCGGCAATTCTTACAGACCTCAAGCTGGATGAAGACACGATTGCCGTCGGCTTGCTTCATGATACGATTGAAGACACAGATGCAACGCGTCGTGAAATTGATGAGATGTTTGGCGAAAAGATCGGCCATCTTGTTGAGGGACTAACCAAACTCAAACGTCTTGATCTGGTTTCAAAGCGGGCAAAACAAGCAGAGAACCTACGGCGCCTTCTTCTGGCAATTTCGGATGATATCCGCGTGCTGCTGGTTAAGCTTGCGGATCGCTTACATAACATGCGCACCTTGGGTGTAATGCGGCCAGATAAATCAAAACGCATCGCAACGGAAACCATGGAGATTTATGCGCCACTTGCAGGCCGCATGGGCATGCAGGATTTGCGTGATGAACTTGAGGAACTTTCTTTTCGTTACATCAACCCGGAAGCTTATGAAACGGTAATGAGCTATCTTCGAGAGCTGGGAGAAAAAAATCGCTCTATTACCGCAGAGATCTCCGGCACTCTTGAGCAACGACTTGCAGAGCGTAACATTACAGCGAAAGTAAAAAGCCGTCAGAAGAAGCCATACTCAGTGTTCCGGAAGATGGAGACCAAACAACTAGGTCTTGAGCAGCTATCAGACATTTTCGGCTTCCGCGTTATCGTGGATACGATTGAGCAGTGCTATCTGACTTTGGGCATTGTCCATACCGATTGGGCAATGGTGCCGGGACGGTTCAAAGACTTCATTTCCGTTCCCAAGCAGAACGATTACCAATCGATCCACACTACGATTGTGGGGCCGTCCAAACAGAGGGTTGAATTGCAGATTCGTACCTGGAAAATGCACGAAGTGGCAGAATATGGCATTGCGGCTCATGCTGCCTATAAAGAAGGTGACGATGATTTCTCGCATTCGAAGGCTTATGCATCCTTGCGAAAAACCATTGAGCAATTGGCTGAATCGGATAATCCGGAAGAGTTTCTAGAACATACGAAACTTGAATTGTTTCTGGATCAGGTCTTTTGTTTTACGCCCAAAGGCCAGATCATTTCCCTTCCAACAGGCGCCACTCCAATTGATTTTGCTTATGCGGTACATACCGATATCGGTGATAGTTGCATCGGGTGCAAACTCAATGGAAAGATCATGCCTGTGATCACAGAACTCCAAAATGGTGATGAGGTGGAGATCATTCGTTCGGACTCCCAATCCCCTCCGTCAGCATGGCAATCGGTAGTTGTTACGGGCAAAGCCCGATCTGCAATTCGCCGCGCAAGCCGACAGGCTGCGAGAAAACAATACCGTACGTTGGGTGTGCGTATTCTGGAACGCGAATTTGCGAAAGTCGGAATGACGTACGAGGCCGACGAGATCGAAGCAGTTTTGCCGCGTTTGGCTCGAGAAAGTATGGACGATATGTTGGCCCAAGTTGGGCGCGGCGAAATCAAGCCTATGGATGTGATCTTGGCTGTCAATCCTGAGTTTAAACATGAACATTCTGACACAAAATCGAAGGCAAATTCCGATCAGTCATCTGGAAGAAGTTTCTTTTCGCTTCCTACTATTATGCGGAGAACGCCAGAAAAGAGAAAATCAGAAAAGCGCGCGCATATCCCAATTCGTGGAGTGAATGATGATTTGCCGATCGAGTTTGCAGCTGAATGCGGTGCTGTGCCCGGTGACCAGATAGTCGGGATTCTCGATCCGGATAAAGGCATTACAATTTATCCGGTGGAGGCGCCGTCGCTTAGTCGATTTAAAGGTGATAAAGAACATTGGATTGATCTAAGCTGGGACGTAGAAGAAGCCACTAAAGATCGCTTTCCTGCACGTATCAGGATTTTGGCAAAAAATGCACCCGGTACGCTTGCCGATATTTCGCGCATCATTGCACATCACGAAAGCAACATACAAAACCTGAACATGCAGGTTCCAGTGGATGATTTTGCAGAATTCGAAATTGATGTTGAAGTGAAGGATCTTGTTCACTTAACCCGTATCCTACAACAACTTTCTGCGCAGAAGGTGATTACCAAGGCGGAACGATTGCTGGGCTAAGCCCCATACTTGGAGATGAAATATGAATACAGATCAGGTCCTGGAAATATTCCGAGAATGCGGAGCGATGCTTGAAGGGCATTTTATCCTCACATCTGGGCTGCATAGTCCGGTATTCCTTCAGAAAGCACGGGTGTTCATGCATGCCGACAAAACGGAAGTCCTGTGCAAAGCACTTGCGGACAAAGTGAAAGCTGCCCATCCGGATGTGGAATATGTCGTTGGGCCGGCAGTGGGCGGTATTATTCCTGCGTACGAAACATCACGGCATCTTGGCCTTCCAAATGTTTGGGTTGAGCGTGAGGAAGGAAAATTCAGACTTAGACGTTTTGAACTTCCAGCCTCGGCAAAAGTGGTGATCATAGAGGATATTGTTACAACAGGCCTGTCTATTCGGGAAACTGTTGAATCACTTCAAGAGATTGGTGCGGAAGTTCTGGCTGCGGCGTGCCTAGTGGACCGCTCTGCAGGTAAAGCTGATGTGGGCGTGCCACTCATCGCATTGGCCGAGTACGAAGTACCAGCCTACAAAGAGGATGAACTGCCTGCGGAACTCGCCTCAATTCCTGCGACGAAGCCTGGAAGCCGCAACCTTTAGAGCGCCTCAATTTTACGTAATAAGGATCCAACAAAGAAATTTTGTTAATCGGGTATTATTACTCTCCTGCTATATCCCCACATATCGGGGACTAATAATCGGACGCAAAGTAAAGCATGCTGTTTGGTCGCAAAAAACCGGCTGGCTGGGGAGAAACACTACGGGTATGGCTGTGGCCACGCCGTAGTTGGTCGCGATCTGCCAAATATGTCAGCAAACGGGTGCTACGTCTTACGGCCTCTCCTCATGCGATTTCTGCAGGTGTTGCTGCCGGCGTGTTCGCGTCATTTACACCCTTATTGGGATTTCATTTCCTGCTTGCGTTCATGGTCGCATATTTAATTGCGGGAAACTTTCTATCCGCCGCAATGGGGACCTTCTTCGGCAATCCCTTAACGTTCCCGTTTATTTGGACATCTACCTACAAACTTGGCACTTTGATCCTTTCCGGTGAAGCGGATGATTCAGACACGGAAACACTCTCATCCCTGTCAGATGTGAGCTTGATGGACTTGGGATTTTCCGGAGTACTCCAATTGGTTGAAGGGATTTGGCACCCGCTTCTTAAGCCGATGCTGGTAGGGTCATTCCCCTTAGGCGTGCTTTTCGGGATGATCGCATACGTGTTTACCCGTTGGGCGGCGGTAACATTCCGCCGACATCGTCAACAGCGTTTGGCCAAGAAGAACAATCCAGCATAAACCTTTGATTTGCGGATTGTTCAGCTGTTCTTCTCCGCTTGTTTCCCAATTATCGATTAGCTGCTGAAACTGCGTTGAATCTGCAGGTCTTTGTGCCTAAATTGGATTGAACAAAGGGCAGATTGTATGATTATCGGACTTGGTAGTGATCTCATTGATATTCGGCGAATAGAGAAATCTCTGGAGCGCCATGGTTCCCGGTTTACGGATCGCTTGTTTACAGATATCGAGCAAAAAAAGTCGGATCGGCGCAAGAATAGAGCTGCATCTTATGCCAAACGATTTGCAGCCAAGGAAGCCTGCAGCAAAGCACTCGGTACCGGGCTTTCAAATGGTGTTTTCTGGCGCGATATGGGTGTCGTGAATGATAAGAATGGTAAGCCGACCATGGTTCTGACTAATGGTGCTGCGAAAAGACTTGCGAAAATGATGCCCAGTGGATACGAACCTCACATACACCTAACCATTACTGATGACTTCCCGTTGGCGCAGGCTTTTGTCATCATTGAAGCGCTCAAATCCTGACCGCTTTGTTTTTCTGAAAGGGAAACGCCTTGAGTACTGAACAGGATCAGGCTGAGAACGCAAAAAATACAAAGAAACCGGCCAAGGGTGGGACCTTTGGCGAGACGCTTTCTGTAATTGTTCAGGCCTTGATACTCGCGGTCATTTTGAGAACTTTTATCTTCCAGCCGTTTAGCATTCCATCAGGCTCCATGAAGCCGTCTTTGCTGATTGGTGATTACCTCTTCGTTTCCAAATTCAGCTATGGCTATTCCAAATACTCGCTGCCACTTGCTCCTGATTTGTTTGATGGTCGTATCTGGTCTTCAGAACCTGAGCGCGGTGATATTGCGGTGTTCAAATTCCCGCCAAACCCGACCATTGATTACATCAAGAGAGTAGTTGGGTTACCGGGAGACAAAATTCAGATGCGCGATGGCATTCTCTACATCAACGATGAGCCGGTGAAGCGGGAACGCGCTGGTGAAAATTACATTGATGACGAAAGTGGGGTTGGTCCAATCCCCGTCTTTATCGAAACCCTCCCCAATGGTGTGAGCTATAAGACGCTGGATGTGAACCCAAGAAGCCTTGGTGACAATACTCAGGTTTTCGAAGTGCCTGAAGGCCACTATTTTATGATGGGTGATAATCGCGATAATTCGGCGGACAGTCGGTTTGAAGCCGGGTTCGTACCGTTGGAAAACTTCGTCGGTCGTGCTGACATTATTTTCTTCTCGATTAAAGATCGCACGCATCCGCTGGCAGTGTGGAAATGGCCGGACGATTTGCGCGCCAGCCGCATCTTTGACGGCCTATAACATATGAGCACTGCGTATTCAGACAGAGGCAAACGCCGGTTTGGTATTCTTGAAGATCGCATTGGCTATCAGTTTTCAGATTTTTCAAATCTTGAACGTGCGTTGACCCATTCCAGTGTGCGTAAGAATTCCGATGACAACTTTCACTATGAGCGGTTGGAATTTTTGGGCGACAGAGTGCTTGGCATTTGCATCGCAGAGCTTTTGTTCAAAGAGTTTCCAAAAGCTGTCGAAGGTGAACTGTCCCTTCGACTGAACGCATTGGTTAAAGGTAAGACGCTGGCAGAGATCTCGGATCGCTTACAGCTTCATGAGTTCATCCGTACCGGCGGCGATCTTAAACAGATTACCGGTAAGCGCATGCAAAGCGTGCGCGCGGATGTGTTGGAAGCGCTCATCGCCTCTATTTATCTGGATGGGGGGTTGGTCGCGACTGAGAACTTTATTCAGCGCTTTTGGAAAGAGCGTATTCACGATGTAAAAACTGCTCGGCGTGATTCAAAAACTGCCCTACAGGAATGGGCGCACGCAGAAGGGCTTGGCACACCGCGATATGTCGAAACAGCGAGGACGGGACCGGACCATGATCCCGAGTTCACCGTCTCTGTTAAGATCGGTGATCAACTCGAAGCATTCGGAAACGGTCGCTCTAAACGAAGCGCTGAGCAAGCAGCTGCCGCAAAACTACTCACCCAAAAGGGCATATGGACTGAAGAAGATATTTCTTCAGAAATGGAGTGAACTTGATACCTGAACCTCAGACCCGCTGTGGATTTGTTGCCCTTGTGGGCGCACCCAATGCCGGGAAATCCACCTTGATGAACCAGCTTGTTGGCTCAAAAATTTCTATCGTTACGCACAAGGTACAGACAACGCGTGCTGTCATGCGTGGCATTGCAATTCAGGACGATTGTCAGATCATATTCGTCGATACGCCAGGCATATTCGCGCCGCGTCGTCGACTGGATGAAGCGATGGTTTCTACCGCTTGGGGTAGCGCGAGAGATGCTGATATCTGCATTTTTCTGGTAGATGCAGAACGTGGCCTTACAGATGATATTGCCAAAATCATTGAGAACCTGAAAACCGTAAATGTGCCTGTATCGCTGTTGATCAATAAAATTGATTCAGTGCCACGCGATACTTTGTTGAAACTAACCTCAGACATTCATGCTCTTCACGAGTTTGAGGAAACATTTATGGTGTCCGCACTCAACGGCGATGGGTGCGAAGATTTCATGAATTATCTTGCCGGCACCTTGCCTGCCGGACCGTATATGTATCCTGAAGATCAGATTTCTGATTTGCCAATGCGAATGCTTGCGGCAGAAGTAACCCGCGAAAAAATCTACCTCCGTCTCCACCAAGAGCTTCCTTACGCGTCTCATGTTGAAACCGAAAAGTGGGAAGACATGAAAGATGGTTCAGCGAAGGTAAGTCAAGTGATCTACGTTGAGCGCCAGAGCCAGAAGAAAATCATCATCGGCAAAAACGGCGCAACGATTAAAGCCATTTCGACAGCGGCACGTAAGGAACTGTGTGATTTGGTCGAACAGCCGGTGCATTTGTTCCTGTTTGTGAAAGTGCGCGAGAAATGGGGGGATGATCCTGCCCGTTACCGCGAAATGGGACTTGAATTCCCCACTGGTTAGGCCACTCTATAACGCATGGAATGGCAAGATGAAGGATTGATTCTGGGTGTCCGAAAGCATGGGGAAACCAGTGCTATCGTGGAACTCATGACGCTTGGGCATGGTCGACATCTTGGTCTAGTGCGGGGAGGGCGCTCAAAGCGCATGCGCCCCATTCTTCAAGCAGGCAATTTTGTGCGCGCACATTGGCATGCAAGGCTGGAAGACCATCTTGGCACGTATACCCTTGAAGGGTCTGACTTGTTCGCTGCGGAGTTAATGGTGGCGCCGACAGCGATTTTTGGCGTTCAAACTCTTGCATCCCATCTTCGTCTTTTGCCCGAGCGGGATCCTCATCCGGGCCTGTATCGTGCGTCTCGCGTCTTGGTGGAGAATCTCGAGCACGCCGATATTGCTGCAAGCCTGATGGTCCGGTTTGAATTGGCCTTGCTTGATGAGTTGGGTTTTGGCTTGGATCTTGAGGCTTGCGCATCGACCGGCCAACATCATGAGCTTGCGTTTGTCTCTCCCAAATCCGGAAGAGCAGTCAGTCGAGATGCTGGCAATCCATGGGCAGATAAAATGCTGGCACTTCCCACGTTCTTAAACCGTCATGAAGCGGACTGGGGCAAGGTCCCTGATCGTGAGCAAATAAACAATGGTTTTGCGCTGAGTGGTTACTTTTTTGATCGACATATCTACGGGCCAAGAGGCATAAAACCACCGGATGAACGTTCAAGTTTTGTCCGTGCTCTGGCAAAGGAACAAGCGCATGAGTGATGAAGTTGTCTGGATTGATCGTGAGAACGGGTTTGGGCATTTGAAGCCCGAAGTGCTGATGACAACTTCCGGTCTTGAACTCTGCAAGCGCATGATTTCGGGTGAACTGCCACCGCCTCCAATGTCAAAACTGATGAATTTCCGGATGCACCATGCTGAGGAGGGAAGAGTGGTGTTCAAAGGTGAACCGCTTCTTACCCATTACAACCCGGCAGGTGTGGTGCATGGCGGATGGGCAGGAACGATTTTAGATTCAGCGCTTGGATGTTGCGTTTGGACTAAGGTTCCGATCGGTCTTGCTTACACTACCGCAGAATACAAAGTGCATCTGGTGCGTGCCATCACCGACAAGACGGGTGTCGTCTATGCTGAAGCTAATGTGGTCCACATGGGGCGCAAACTTGCTACATGCGAAGCAACCCTAAAAACGGAAGACGGTAAGCTTTTGGCTCATGGTACCGAGACCTGTGCAATTTATGACCCAACGGATCGATAAAGCTTATGCCGTGGTCGGTCTAACAACTGCCTTTTCCTGAATTGGCCAGTGAATAAAGGCAGCTGCAATGCCCAGCGCAACACCCAGCCACCACACTACATCATAACTTCCATAAACATCTCTTAGATAGCCTCCGAAATAAACGCCTAGGAATGAACCAATCTGGTGGGAGAAAAAGACGATACCGCCCAGCATTCCTAAGTGCCGTGTACCAAACATGACGGCAACAAGCGCATTGGTTGGCGCGACGGTGGAAAGCCAGAGAACACCCATCACAATTGAGAAGATGATGATGCTGGTCGGTGTTTGCGGCAAGAGCAGGAATGCGGTAACTGCGATTGATCGCCCCAGATAAAGGTAAGAAAGCATCATCGGCTTAGAGTATTTTTGCCCCAATATCCCAGAGGCGAGCGATCCAAAAATATTAAAGAGGCCAATGAGCGCCAGCGCCCAACCTGCGACTGAAAATCCTGCTAGATCGATATCCAATCCCAAATCCGCAATGTATTTTGGGAAATGCGCTGTGATAAACGCAACCTGAAAACCGCAGACAAAAAACCCACTGATCAGCAGTAGATACGATTTATGGCCCATAGCCTCGCGCAGCGCATCAGCTATGGTCTGGTTCATATTCTCGACGGCAACGGTTGCGCTCTCTGCGTTACCGCGCAACGGGATGGCCAACAATGGAATGACCAGCATCAAGGCAGACATAATGAGAAGCGAACTGGACCAGCCGTATTCGCTGATGAGTTTTACTGACAAAGGTGAGAACAAAAACATGCCCGCTGAGCCGGCGGCCGTTCCCATGCCAAATACAAGGCTACGTTTTTCGGCGGGAACGTTGCGTGCGAACACGGACAGGATGATGCCAAACGAACCCGCTGCGACACCCAAACCCACCAAAACGCCACCGCCAATATGCAGCCAGATCGGGGCATCTGCCGTGCCCATCAAATAAAGCCCAAGCGCATAAATCAGTCCGCCGGAAGCAAGCGATTTATAGGCTCCATATCGGTCGGCCAATGCGCCGAAGATCGGTTGTCCGACACCCCAAGCCAGGTTCTGAATTGCGATGGCTAAACCAAATGTTGCGCTTCCCCAACCTGTCGAATCGAGAATGGGTTGTTGAAAAAAGCCCATCGCAGAACGCGGTCCAAACGCCAGAAGCGCAATTGCGCATCCGCAAAGAATGATCAATTTGGATTTTGCGGATAAGGCGTCAGACATTGCGATTCTCCATCAAGGAAGATGAAGATTGCAGGGAAACAAAATGCAGGCAAGGGGGAATGTGCTCGTCAGCGAAACTCATAACAGAGTTTCTTAATCTTAGCTTATGCAATAGAGATATCCAGCCCCACATCCAAAGTAGGCGCTGCCATAGTAATCTTGGAAGTTGAGATATAATCAACACCGGTTTCCGAGATTTCCTTGATGGTGTCGATGTTCACATTGCCGGATGCTTCAAGCTTTACGCGGCCCTCATTGTGCTTTTTATTGATCGCGACCGCCTTAGACAATTGTTCGTTTGTCATGTTGTCGAGCAGCACCACGTCGGGGCCCGCTTTTAACGCTTCTTCAAATTGCTCAAGTGTGTCGACTTCAACTTCAACCTTTACCAAATGACCCGCGAAGGCCTTCGCGCGTTCAATGGCAAGTTGCACGCCACCAGCAACAGCGATGTGGTTGTCTTTGATCAGGATTGCATCATCTAGACCAAACCGATGGTTGGAGCCTCCGCCACACTTCACTGCATATTTGTCAAAGGCACGATGGCCGGGAATAGTTTTACGTGTGCAGCACACTTCCGCGTCAGTATGGGCAATGCGGCTGGCAAATTTAGATGTGTAAGTGGCAATGCCTGACACGCGCATCAGGAAGTTAAGCGCCACGCGTTCGCTGGCTAAAATTGCCCGCGCATTGCCTTCAATGGTCGCAATAACATCGCCTTTTTTGAGTGTGTCGCAATCCTGTTTCTTTGCTGTAAATTGAATATCTGGATCAATTGCTGCAAATGCCGCCTTCGATAGTTCAATACCCGACAGAATGCCATCTTCGCGGGTTGCCAATACACATTTTGCTGTTGCATCCGGCGGTATGGTAGCATTGGTGGTGATGTCACCTGCACGTCCAAGATCTTCAAGCAATGCTTCATCGATTGCCTTGCGGATTAAAACTGGAGACAAATGCGGAGCGAGGCTCTTCATGATGCGGCTCCTAAAACATCAGACATAACAGCGTTTGCTTCATCCAGCGTGATAAAGGTCCGTCGTTTCCATTCGTCCCGCGCTTCCGGGAAGTCTGAACGGCGATGCCCGCCCCTGCTTTCCTCGCGCAAGAGTGCAGCAACTGCCATCATCTTGGCGGTTGTAAGCGCGTTTCTGAAACGAGCGGAGCGGTTTTCCTGTTCAAGCGCGTGAATTTTGCAAATGCCTTCTTTAAGGCCGTCCGCATTTCGCGACACGCCAACATATTTCGACATGATTGCCCGCAGCTCCGGCATCATGCGTTTCGGGTTACGGCTATCATCTTCTCCCGGTGGACGCTCAACGATCGTAGAGTGTGCGCCAACAGGATAATGCTTCATCACGTCTTCCGCGATACGTCCGGCAAAAACGACGGCCTCCAATAGCGAGTTCGATGCTAGACGGTTTGCGCCATGCGCACCCGTTGATGTGGCTTCACCACAAGCATAAAGCCCATCAAGAGAAGATCGCCCGTCTGCATCCACAAAAATTCCGCCCATATGATAATGCGCAGCGGGGATAACCGGGATCAGGTCTTTGGTGGGATCGATGCCTGCGTCTTTGCAATACCCGTAGACCGTAGGGAATTCGGCTTCAAAATGATCGCCCACCGCTTCGCGGGCATCGAGCCAGGCACCGCGACCTGCCTGCACTTCGTCAAAAATCGCTTTTGCTACCACATCACGTGGCGCAAGTTCCGCGTCCTTGTGGATCGAGAGCATAAAGCGCTCGCCTGCATCATTGTGCAACGTGCACCCTTCACCGCGTAGTGCTTCGGTTGCGAGCGGAGCGGGGTCTTTGCCGACATTCAGTGCCGTTGGATGAAATTGAACAAATTCCGGGTCTGCGATCATAGCACCAGCCCGCGCTGCCATGCCAGCACCGCCGCCGCGAGCTTGTGTCGGGTTCGTCGTCACTTCGTAAAGCGCGCCAACACCGCCCGATGCCATGATCACCGCTGATGCGCCAAGCTCGATGCGATGAGGATTTGTTCCACGATCCCCACGGGCGAGCAGCCCTGTTACCTTTCTGCCATCGGTGATGAGCTCTTCTGCAACAAATCCTTCCAGCAATCGGATCGAGGGCGTGTCATGCACAGCAGTAACCAATGCTTCCATGATGGCCTTGCCCGCACGATCACCCTGCACACCAATGACGCGATTTTCAGAGTGAGCCGCCTCGCGTGATGCTTCAAGCTTTCCCTCAAGATCACGATCAAACGGCACGCCATACTCAGCCAGATCGAGAACGCGATCTGCTGCTTCAGCTGCCATTAAACGCGCAATCTCTTCATCTGAAATACCGGCACCTGCGGTCAACGTATCTTCTACGTGTTTTTCAACCGTATCGCCTGGCATTACAGCAGCAGCGATCCCCGCTTGTGCCCAGGCAGACGATGCACCTGTGCCAATCGGTGCGGCAGCAAGAACGGTAACCGGACGCGGTGCCATCTTCAGCGCGCAAAAAAGCCCTGCAAGTCCACCGCCAATGATGATGACATCATCGCTAATATCGCTTGGTAGTTTCTTGAAGAGATCAGGCTGTTCGTTGGACATAGAGAAGATCAGTTCGTTTTCAAATTCACCATGCGCTCAACCGCCAGCTTGGCTTTCTCCGCCATAACCGGGTCAACCGTCACTTCATCACGCATGTAAACCAAGCTCTCCAGAATCTTTGGTAACGTGATGCGTTTCATATGCGGGCATAGGTTGCATGGCTTGATGAATTCAACGCCGGGCGCTTCTGACTCGATGTTAGAAGCCATGGAGCATTCGGTCACGAGGAGAACTTTTGAACCGGCCTTTTGTGACATCGCATAGTCAATCATGCCAGATGTGGAGCCCGTAAAATCTGCTACTTCCGTTACCGTGGTTGGACATTCCGGGTGAGCAATGATCTGGATCGCCGGATCAGCTTCTTTGTATGCGAGCAACTCTTCAGCGGTGAAACGCTCATGCACTTCGCAATGGCCTTTCCAGGTCAGAATTTTCTTCGACGTTTCCTTGGCAACGTTCTGTGCGAGATATTCATCCGGGATCAGAAATACGGTGTCTGATTCAAAACTCTCCACAATACGAACCGCATTCGATGACGTGCAGCAGATATCGCTTTCAGCCTTAACGTCAGCGGATGTATTCACATAAGTAACAATCGGCACGCCCGGGTTCGCCTCGCGCAGCAAGCGCACATCTTCGCCGGTGATGGATTCTGCCAGCGAGCACCCAGCCTTCATATCTGGAATAAGAACTGTCTTTTCAGGTGATAGAAGCTTAGATGTTTCTGCCATAAAGTGCACGCCGCACTGAATGATGATTTCCGCATCCACTTTTTCTGCCTGCTGCGCAAGTTGGAGAGAATCTCCGGCAAAGTCAGCAACACAGTGAAAAATCTCAGGCGTTTGATAGTTATGCGCCAAAATAACCGCGTTACGTTCTTTTTTCAGTTTGTTGATAGCATGCACATAGGGCGCATGCACCGGCCATTCGATCTCAGGAATGTGGTGTTTCACTTTTTCATATAGTGGAGCTGTCTCTCGCGCCACTTCTTCCGTGTATTCAAGTGAGGGCATATCCACCACGCCAAAGCGTTCGGCAGCGGAAGGCGCGCCAGAAGAAGCCTTTGAATTGGGTGTTTCAACTGAAATGTTGGTCATGAGACCCTCCCTTAAATTAATATGCTCAAATAGAGCATAAGGGGTGTGAAAAATTATGCCCGCGTGCGGACAGATCAGATATAGCAATTGCAATTGACTGGTTCAAGGTGAAACCCGGTTTTTGCAATCACTCTATGAAAATAAATGTAAAGTAATGGCATCAAGCGAAATTTAGCCTATATCCAGCGGATGTCCTTAGCGAACTTCATCTTCCGGCCCTTCGAAACGCGGGTAAAGCCGCTTGATTTGCCCATTCAGCAAATGCCGGATGACGGACCACTGGCGCTTGTGTGGCATTTCGCCAAAATGTTTCGCGGCGT
>CALLHT010000118.1 GCA_938009335.1 uncultured Rhizobiaceae group bacterium | reverse complement strand
GCCATCAAGCGGTAGGATAGCGCCTGTAATATAAGAGCCGCCCTTGCCACAAAGATAGAGCGTTGCGCCTGCGATGTCATCAGGCGATCCAATGCGCCCTAAAGGAACACCTTTGCCCACATGTTCGGCTTGTTCTTCAGTAGCCGTTGCAAAAGCGGTCATTTTACTCTGGAAAGGTCCGGGCGCGAATGCGTTAAACGTGATGTTTTTGTGAGCCAGCTCGCGGGCCATAATCTTTGTAATATGATGAACTGCCGCTTTTGATGCCGAGTATGAATATGCACCTTCTCCAAGTGCAGCCGTTCCCATCACGGAACCCAAGTTGATAACACGTGCCGGGTCTTCTTTGGAGGCGGTTGCCATCATCATCGGCAGCAATTGCTGGGACAGATAGAAAAGACCTGTGACGTTCACATCCATCACTTTTCCCCAAGCCTCGTAGGGAAAATCTTTCATGGGTGCACCCCAAGTAACGCCGGCATTATTGATCAGTATATGTAGCTTTTCGGTGCGTTTTCCCACTTCAGAGATGAGTGCATCAATGCCTTCTTGAGAGCTCACATCGCCCGCAAATCCCTCTGCAGAACCCGGCGCATCCATCGCATTCAATTCAGCAGCAACGGCTTCGCATGCCTCACCTTTTCGGGAGGCGATCAACACATGTGCGCCCGCTTTAACGAGGGCTGTTGCGGCCATTCTGCCGATGCCTGTCGCGGCTCCAGTGACAAGCGCGGTTTTACCCTTCAATGAGAAAAGTTCTTCGAGAATAGTCATGCGTTCCTCCCAATAAGATTTTCATCTTGCAATAACGTCATACTCAGTAGTATGTTTTCCGTCAACGTTGAAATACCTGCATGTGAATATGTAAGGGGTGGCCAGTTGAACGATGTAACTGAAGTAGGAAGCGCGCGTGCAGCAATCGTAGAAGCTGCTGCCAAGTGCTTCATGCACGCCGGATACTCTGATACATCGATTGATGATGTGGCGGATGATCTGGGTGCTACGAAAGGGCGTATTTATCACTACTACCGTTCAAAAGCCGAACTGTTCTTCGAGGTTCATCGCCATGGCATGGCGATCAATCTGGATGCGATTGAGCCTTTAGCAACCGGAGCAGGTGACCCTGTTGAGCGGCTGAATGCGATGTGTAAGGTGCATTTGAGGAATATGCTGGATCATATCGTGTATCAACGCGTTGTACTTCAAGGTGTGGAAATGCACCTTTCCAGTTCCACCACCCCCAAGCAACGCGAAAAGCTTAAAGTGCTTATGAAAGAGCGCGAGTATTATGAAAGTCTTTTTCGCGATGTTTTGCTAGAAGGTCGGGAGCAGGGTGTGTTTGCCTTTGATAACCCGTCATTTGGTTCTAAGGCAGTGTTGGCTATACTGAATAATCCGGTACTCTGGTATAAGCCGCGCAAAACCCAGAGTGAAAAAGAAAAAACTCAAATAATAGAAGAATTTTCGGCACTGGCGATGCAATCGGTAGCTGCCAAGCGATAAGGAGACGCTTGTGACTAACGCAATGAACCTGGGAATGACAGAGCGGTTAAAGCCACTACATGAAAAAGTTGCGACCATGATTCAGGAAGATGTTCTTCCTGTGGATGAAGAGTTTTTGGCTGAAGTGAGTGTTGGTGATCGCTGGACTTACACGCCCCGCCAAACTGAGATCCTTGAAGGATTAAAAGCGAAGGCGAAGAGCCAGGGCCTTTGGAATTTCTGGCTCACAGACTCGGATAGAGGGTATGGTCTTTCTACGGTAGAATATGCTTATCTTGCCGAGGAGATGGGTAAAGCGCATTTGGGTGCTGAGACCTTTAACTGTAGTGCGCCGGATACCGGCAATATGGAAGTGTTTGAGCGCTACGGAAATGAGAACCATAAAAAAGAGTGGTTGTCGCGTTTGCTGGAAGGTGAAATTCGTTCTGCGTATTTGATGACAGAACCGGATGTTGCCTCTTCAGATGCAACAAACATTTCTCTTTCGTGTGTTCGAGACGGTGATGACTATGTCTTGAATGGTGAGAAGTGGTGGTCTTCCGGTGCGGGTGATCCGCGTTGTGCGGTCTATATCGTTATGGTGGCAACACCGGATGATAGCCGACCTAAACACCAGCAGCACTCGCAAATCATTGTGGATGCTAAGACGCCGGGCATCGAAATTCTCCGTGCCATGCAGGTCTATGGGGAAGATGATGCGCCACACGGCCATATGCATATCCGCTTTAAAGACGTTCGTGTTCCTGCAGAGAATCTTCTGCTTGGCGAAGGACGTGGCTTTGAGATTTCGCAAGGCCGACTTGGGCCGGGCCGAATTCACCACTGCATGCGTGCAATTGGGCAGGCAGAACGCGCTCTTGAACTGATGTGCCAGCGATCTGTACGCCGTGAAGCCTTTGGCAAGCCCCTCGCAATGTTGGGTGCGAATTTTGACATTATTGCCAATTGCCGGATGGAAATTGAGCAAGCGCGCTTACTTTGCTTGAAAGCTGCTTGGATGATGGACCAAGGTGACCCTCGTGCAGCAGCGCCGTGGATTTCGCAGATTAAGGTTGTCGCGCCGCAGGTTGCTCTGAAGGTGATCGATGAAGCCGTGCAAATGCATGGCGGGCAGGGTATTTCGCAAGATACGCCTCTTGCTCGCGCGTGGACTCATGTTCGGACATTGCGCCTTGCGGATGGTCCTGATGCGGTTCACCGTCGTCAAGTTGCGCGTGCTGAATTGAAAAAATACACGCAGGAGAAAATCTGATGCGAGCCATTCAGTGCGAGGAGTTTGGGCCGATTGAAAACCTGAAACTGGTTGAATTGCCAGATCCTGAACCGGGTTCAAAAGAGGTTGTCATTGAATCCGAAGCGATTGGTGTGAATTTTCCTGATGGATTGTTGGTTCAGGGCCTATATCAGGTAAAACCGCCAACGCCGTTTGTTCCTGGCATGGAACTAGTGGGCAAGGTTTGTGCTGCGGGCGAGGATTCCGGTTACACAGTGGGAGATCGTGTTGCGGCCATAACATCCGTCGGAGCCTTTGCTGAAAAGGTCAAAGCGCACAAAAACGTCGTAATGCCGGTTCCTCCGCAAGCGGATGGAGCTGAACTCACGGCCCTTATGTGTGGCTACGGCACTGCGCATCATGCATTAAAACAACGTGCTCAATTAAAGCCGGGTGAAACGCTCGCGGTGACGGGTGCTTCAGGTCTGACCGGTCTGGCGGCAGTTCAGATCGGCAAGGCAATGGGTGCAAAAGTGATTGCTATTGCGTCAACCGAAGAGAAGCGGAAAGTCTGTGAGGAAAACGGCGCAGACGTTACGATTGGCTATGACAATCTGAAAGACGACTTGAAAGCTGCAACTGACGGCAAGGGAGCGGATGTAATTTTTGAAGTCGTAGGCGGCGATGTGTTTCACGCTTGCTCACGTGCAATCAATTGGGGTGGACGTTTGTTGGTCATTGGGTTTGCTGATGGAGATATTCCAAAATTTCCGGTCAATCTTGCACTTGTAAAGGGTGCTGCTGTGGTTGGTGTGTTTTGGGGTTCGTTCGTTCAGCGCGAGCCAGCGGTTTATGCCGACAACATGAAAGAGCTATTTGGTTGGTATATGGCCGGCGATATCAAGCCGTTGGTGGAAAAAACATTTGCGCTGGAAGATACGGTCGCCGCGCTTGAGCATATTCACGACCGCAAAGCAAAAGGAAAGGTGGTGTTAGTGCCATGACCGAGAAAATGAATGCGCTAGTTGCGCTTGGAGATGGATTTTCCGGAACAGCAGAAGGCCCAGCCATCGAAAGTCTCGATCCTTATGTTGAATTTAAACAGGTCGATGTGCCTGAGCCGGGCGAAGACGAAGTTCTTGTTAAGGTAGCAATGGCGAGCATCAATCCGTCTGACCTTCATTTTATTAAAGGCGAGTACGGTATTCCGCGCCGCGCAGGTGTACCTGCGGGTTTTGAAGCTGTGGGTGAAGTGGTAAAGGCCGGAAAAGGTGGTGAAGGTCTCGTTGGCAAGCGTGTTTCCTGTTTTGGCTCATCCTCCGGTGTTTGGGCTGATTATGCGGTAGCGGCAGTGCCCACGTGTATTCCGCTTCGTGATGATGTTCGCAATGAAGATGCAGCAGCTCTTATGGTCAATCCGCTGACTGCAATTGGCATGTATGAGGAAGCGACCTCCAATGGCAATGATGCTTTCATCATGACCGCTGCTGCGAGCCAGCTTTGCAAATTGATCTCGGGTCTTGCAAAAGAAGACGGTAAGCAGGCGATTTCAATTGTCCGCCGCGACGAGCATATCGCTCCACTGAAAGAACTTGGTTCAACTCATGTTCTGAATTGCACCGCTGATGGTTTTGCCAAGGAGCTTGGTGGCATCATCAAGGAACTTAAACCACGGGTGATGCTGGACGCGGTAGCGGATCAGACATCATCTTCGATTTTCACTGCTATGCCAACAAAAGCTCGGTGGATGATCTATGGCAAGCTTTCAACTCAAATGCCGATGATTGAACAGCCTGGTCAGTTCATCTTTATGGGTAAGCAGATTGAGGGGTTCTGGCTGACACAGTGGATGAAAGACAAACCGCCACAGGAGCAGATTGGTGCTGCGATGCGCGTGCAAGAACTCTTTGCAACGGGTAAATGGAAGACGGATGTCGCAGCGGTCATTCCACTGGCTGAGGCGCATGCTAAAGTGCCAGAAGCGCTATCCGGCATGAATACGGGCAAAGTGATGCTGGTTCCATCGGAGTAGAGTTACGTTTGTGAGGTGATTCTTGACACATTTGGTGTAAGGAGGTACCATACAAAATGATAAAGAGTATTCGGCATAAAGCGTTGCGAAACTATTGGCAAACTGGAAGCTCGCGAGGGCTAAATTCTAACTGGATGCCGAGACTTCGTATTTTTATGGATGCTCTGGAAGCAGCAGATGAGCCGTTGGAAATGGATTTTCCTGGCGCCTATTTTCACTCGTTAAAAGGCGAGTTGAACGGTTATTACTCTGTAAGAATTACGGGTAATTATCGTTTGATTTTTCAACACGAAGAGGACGGCTTCACGCTCGTTGATATAGTGGATTATCATTGATGTTAAAAAAGCATAAGTCGATTTTGAATACGCATCCTGGTGAAATGGCACGAGAGATAATTTTGCCTGAACTCTCTATGAGTAAAACGGCGATTGCCGCGTCGCTCGGAATTTCACGACAAACACTCTATGATATCCTGAATGAAAAACAGCCGGTCACTGCAGAGATGGCTGTTCGATTTGGTAAGTTTTTTGGAAATGGTGCCCGGTTTTGGCTCACCATGCAGCGCAATTATGATCTCGCTGTGGCTGAGGAGGTTGTTGATGTTTCGAATATTGAGACAGTTGCTCCGGCCGAGTAACCGCTGAATTTACATGTTTTACGACAGATCAAAAACGCAGGTTACCGTTTCACCGGCGTCAAATTGAGCCATCCATTTTTCTTCTGATTGAAGCTTCTCCTGCGCAGATGGGAGAAGCTTTTTTGCAAGCTCTGGTGTCAATCGGGCAAGCCCGTCATCATCCCCTATGATCAAGTCGCCCGGATTGATTTTTTGCCCGCCAAACATAACCGGCACATCGACTTCAATCGTTTCTGCTGAAGCGGGACCACGCGGCGTCATGTGCCGGGTGAAAACCGAAAAATCAGACATACCCGAAAGCTCACCGACATCGCGAATGGCGCCATCACAGATCACGCCCACACCGCCATTTCGCTTAACGACCCCGCAGATGATTTCGCCAATCATCGCCGTGTCGCGGTGACCATCTGCGGCAATTACGAGCACATCACCGGGCGTTATTAGGTCGGCTGCCTTCAAAACAGATCCAAAGTCAGGTGGTGAACACTTGGCGGTTACGGCACGGCCAAACAGTTTGGGCTGTTGTCCGGCTGGTCTTAGCGGGCGAATATCCGGATCAATCTGACAGGCCGCCCAATTCATATCGACAGCAATTGCTGGTGGTATCTTCTTCCACGGTTCGAATAATTCATCAGCCGACATTTGCGCATTTCCTCTACATGCTTTTTGCAGGGAACTTACGCACAATGCTAAGGATATGAAAGCCTAAATGCCAGTAGCCCGGGCAGCTGCAGGGGTGGTCTCAGTAACTTTCGCCGGTTTTGGTTTCCATGGATTGGTTTTGATCCATCCCACCAGATAGGCAACGCCAATAAGAACGAGGAAGCCGAAGCCATTTACCAGGATCATCTTACTCCAGCTCTTACCAATGATATCGATGATAAAGCCGCAAAAGCGCGAAATCACAATGCTGGTTAGGAAAACTGCAAGAGATTGCTGACCAACTTTATGAACGACCTTCACAAACCATTTTCCAATGGTGCTTTTGAAGTCGAGACGTTTGCCTCCTTCACCGGCAAGAACCCAGAAAACATAAGCAAGCGCTAGGAAGTGCAAATAGCGGCCAAGCGCAAAATCGGTTTTTGCAAACATGATCGAACTGAAGTTTTCTCGGGTAAGCTGGAAGATATTGAACGGCTCAAGCCCATCCTGCTTAAGACTTGAATGGTCATAGAGCAGGCTGCCCAAGTTATCGACGCCCAGTAACCAACGGCTTGCTTCGAGAGAAAGGAAAAAGTTCTCAGGATCGCGATGAATGCCCCAAAAAGAGAAAGGAATAATGATCAGGACTGCCGCAACACAAAGTGCGATCAACCACGCTTTTAC
>CALLHT010000117.1 GCA_938009335.1 uncultured Rhizobiaceae group bacterium | reverse complement strand
ACAAATTGCTTCCAACCATTTTAACCAAATTAATGAGTCCTGAGCCTAGAATTGTTCTGCAAATCAGGCTATTTCAGCGTTGAACTTACGAAACAGTGAGTGTCGTCTAATTTTGAGCATAATTGTGTTGAGTAAGCTCTGCCATAATTTAGAATTGACATTCGTGTCGAAAAATAAAGGGAAGTTTATGCAAACTCGTGTTTTTGCACTTTCAATGCTTGGGGCTATTCCATTGGCAGCGGGCGCTTTTGTGTCTGCTGGTTTTGCGCAGGAAACTCACAAATCCAGCGGATGGTATAAAGCCTGTTCAGATCAGGGTAATACCAAAATATGCAATGTGCAGTATCAGGCGGTTGCATCGACTGGTCAGGTTATCACTTCGGTCAATCTGGCGGAAATTACCGGCGAATCCGAACGTAAGATTTTTCAGGTTACGGTTCCAACCGGACGTATGGTGCCTCCTGGACTGCAGGTAAAGATTGGTGAGAAAGAAGCAAGAAAAGTTCCTTACTCATTCTGCACTCCTCGGATTTGTGCGGCGGAATTGCCGCTTGATGATGCAATCGTAGCAGATTTGAAAGCCGGCACCGGGATCAATATCCTTTCGGTGAATTGGCAGGGTAAGGAAAATCCGATCGATATTACCCTCGATGGATTTTCTGCAGCGTATGATGGCGCACCCATCCAGCGCGACGAGCTTGCAGCTCGCCAGAAAAAGTTGGAAGAAGAGTTGAAAGAGAAGTCTACCGACATTCTCAAGAAGCTTCAGGAAGCACAAGAAAAAGCCAGATCCGGTGAAGCAACCGGCACGGATAATTAATTGGATCGGGAGCGGGAAACAAAAATGAGAACTCTTTCAAAAAAGCTTTGCTCAACGATTGCCATGTCAGCTGCGCTCTTTGCGTTTTCTGGTCATGCTAACGCACAGCAGCAGGGGAATTCTAATCAGGCTCGTGCATCGGGTTGGTTTAAAACGTGCGATGAACGTGATGAAAGCAAGATTTGTAACGTTCAGTTTCGTGTTTTAGCTGGCAATGGTGCAAATCTTACGACCCTTAATCTGGTAGAAATCACCGGCAAAGTAGAGCGACGTGTATTTCAAATTGTTGTGCCAACGGGTCGCTCTCTGCCACAAGGCATCCAAATTCGGGTTGACGGAAAACAGGCTACCTCTATTCCGTATCTCTACTGCCGTCCGCAAGGATGCAATGCGGAGGTCCGTTTGGATGACAGTTTGGTCAATATCTTTAAACGCGGTGGTGGACTAGAAATCACAACCATCAATTTTCAGGGCAAGGAAAATCCGGTTCCTGTAACACTGAAAGGCTTTACCGCAGCTTATGATGGCCCGCCAAGAAAACGTGATGATGCAGCGACACGACAGCAAAATCTGGCTGATCAGCTAAAAAAGAAGGCTGAAGAGCTGGAAAACGAGCAGGGCGGTTCGTCCAACTAATCAGAATTTAAAACTGAAAAAAGCGCCTCTGGGGCGCTTTTTTTATGGCTGACGAATCGATGCGGCCTAATGCTGGTATGCTTCACGCGCCCGGTAAGAGCCGTCATCCGCAATCGTAAAAATTTCATCGATTTCAGGATGCCTTAGTGGCAGTCCGGTCGCATCTTCCAAAAGGTTCTGCTCCGAGACATAGGCCACGTACTCTGTTTCGTCATTCTCTGCGAATAAGTGATAAAACGGCTGGTTCTTATTAGGGCGAATATCCTCTGGAATAGCCTCATACCATTCATCGGTGTTATCAAACACAGGATCAACGTCAAAAATGACGCCGCGAAATGGATAAACCCGGTGCTTCACAACTTGCCCAATAGAATATTTTGCAGACCGTATCATGCGTATGCCTCTTCAAAGATGACCAGAACCCCAAGCCGCCACTTTGTTCGACGCCAAAAATATTGAATTTTACTAGAAATTCAACTGTTCAATGAAAATGAGGGTGAAATTCCCATTTTCATGGCCAGTTTACGCACAGGCGCCACTTTCCCCAGTGCGTACAAACCGCCAGATCTTAATATTTGATTCGGTATAAACCCAGACAATAGACTACGGTTCAGCATATCCACGCCCAAAGTTCTGGTTTCAATGTCGGCTTTGCGTGAACGTTGATAGATCTGCCCACGGTTCTCGGTATTTGTGTGGCGTTTGAGCGTTTCCACCAAATCGCGAATGTCTCGCGCACCGAGATTAAAACCTTGAGCGCCAATGGGGGGGAAGACGTGCGCTGCTTCACCAATGATAGCTGCATTGCCTTCCCCAAACGTATTGGCAATCAATCCGGCGATAGGAAAGCTTGCCGGTTTGGAAGCCAGGCTGATTTTGCCAAGGAAGGATTGCATTTTTTCCTCTAACACAATCTCAAGTGCCGCTTGATCCAAAGATATAACCTCAGATACCCGCTCAGGCGTTTCCAGCCAAACCAAGCCCGCCCGGTTGTGGCTATGCGGCACAATCGTGAACGGGCCAGTCTCTGTATGGAATTCAGTACTTACAAACTGTGTTGAATGTTCGTGCTCAAAATCCACCACAAAGGCTTGCTGAGGATAAGACCATTTACGCTCACCAGGAAAAAGCGTTTTCCTGACTGTCGAATCACGTCCATCTGCGCCAATCAAGAACCCGCATTTGATCTTCAGAGGTGAACCGTTTTGATCAACGCTCAACTCATATCCATTATCGCTTGCAATAATTTCCGAAAGCATTCCATCGATTTGGGTAACATGGTTTTCTGCCAGCGCTTCGTCAGCGGCACTTAGAATATCGCTGTTCTTTAGATTGAACCCAAAAGCCTCTAGATCAATTTCAGAAGAGCTGAAATCCACTTGCGGTGCGCGGAATAACCGGTTTGTTCCATCCACAATGCGCATTGTCTTTAGGGGAAAGGCCTTTGTTTTCAGTATGTCCCACAGTCCAAGCGTTTCGAAGAACGATGCGGTGTCCCATAAAAACGCTGTGGTGCGCTGATCGACCCAATCAGTCTTGGGGGCGCAAATACCAACGTGCCATCCAGCTTGCGCTAACGCAATTGCGGCTGTTTTACCAACCAATCCGCCGCCACTTACAACAATGTCAAAAGATTCAGAATTCATGATTTATCGCGTTCTTGTTTAAATAGGAGATGAGCAAGTTTGTCGAAAATTCAAAGATGACAGATCGGCACAGGGATGATAACCAACTGTGGGTGTTTTTGGGAGTCCGCGGCAATGTTTGGTATATCCCGCTCAGCGTTGTGGGCGTTCGGCGTACATATTTTGACAGCATCAGGTGCTTTTCTTGCATTTCTGTCGATTGTTTCTGCAGCAGAAGACGATTTCACCGGCGCTTTCTTCTGGCTTGGCATGGCATTGATTGTCGATGGGATTGATGGCCCACTTGCTCGGAAACTAGAAGTCAAAAAATGGTGGCCGCACTGGTCGGGCGATACGTTAGATAACGTAATCGACTACACGACTTATGTCATGATCCCGGCATTCATCCTCTATCAAAGTGGTCTCTTGGACCACACAGATGCACTTGGACGGCGCGAAGAGCTTATTAGCCAGTTCTATTCTTTTACCGCTGCTGCGGCGATCGTCATTACAAGCGCCATCTACTATGCAGATACCAGTATCAAGACGGAAGATTATGGATTTAAAGGCTTCCCCGTATGCTGGAACATGGTGGTTTTCGCCTTGTTTGTGGTGTCACCATCTGCGAATTTTTCAATGGCAATCATTGTGCTGGCAGCGATTTTGACGTTTACACCGATTATTTTCATCCATCCTGGGCGTGTGAAAATTCTGCGACCCATCAATATTGCGGCGATTGTGTTGTGGGGCGTCAGCGGATTAATCGCGGTTTATTTTGACCTCGATAATCCCAAGGCGTTAGATGCTATCTTTATCGCTTGCAGCATCTATTTGTTTTGTATTGGCTTCGTTTTGCAAATGGCTGGTAAATTACGATAACCGCATATCACGGGTTTCTTAGGCTTTGTGAATATTCTCCCGGATGTTGCGGTGCTATTGGCTGAAATAATTTCAAAAAATGGATTTGCATGAATGAGCCATCTTTTCTCGTCGTTTCAACTTCGTAGTGTGACCTTTAAAAACCGCATTGCTGTCTCTCCCATGAGCCAGTATCGCGCAAAGAATGGCTTATCCAATTCTTGGCACCTGGTTCATCTTGGTCGGTTCGCGATTGGGGGTGCGGGGCTTGTTTATGCAGAAGCAACAGCCGTTGAGAAAGAGGGGCGCAGAACCCATGGAGATCTGGGGCTTTGGGATGATAAACAGATCGCTGGCCTAAAAGAGATCACTTCATTCTTGGAAGCGGAAGGCGCTGTTCCGGGTATTCAATTGGGTCATGCAGGCAGAAAAGCCTCTGAGCGGCGGCCTTGGCACAATGAAACTCCGGTTGATGATGAAGATATTCGCGATCGGCAAGAGTATCCGTGGACAGCGATTGCGCCATCAGCCATTCCGTATGCGGACGGGTGGCCAACGCCGCAGGAAATGACCGTTGCCGACATAGATCGGGTCATTCAGTCCTTTGGAGAAGCGGCACGCAGATCCTATGAAGCCGGGTTCAAAATTATCGAGGTCTATGCGGCGCATGGATTTTTGGTCCACCAGTTTCTTTCACCAATCGCCAATCAACGGACGGATGAATGGGGAGGGTCTTTAGAAAACCGAACTCGTTTTGCTGTCGAAGTGGCAAACTCAATCAGAGCAAACTGGCCAACTGATCTACCGCTCGCATTCAGGCTTTCCGCAACAGACTGGCTCGATGGCGGTTTAGAAGTTGACGACACGATAAAAATCTCAAGAGCTTTGAAACTGGCAGGCGTAGACATGATTGATGTTTCGACCGGTGGGATTGGTGGCAAAGAACGTCCGCGCCGTATGGTAATAGAGCAGGGGTTCCAGACACCGTTCGCGGGTCAAATCAGAGAAACCGCAGACATATCCACCATGGGCGTTGGGTTTCTTTGGGATGCAGAGCAATGTGAGAAGTTGGTTGCGGGTGAGACCGTCGATATGATTGCCTTGGCAAGAGAACTTCTGGATGATCCAAATTGGCCGCTCAAGGCGGCAAAGCTCCTTGGCGATAATCAACATCATGAGCTGGCACCGATTGAAGCAGGTTGGTGGCTGATGAAGCGACACAGATTACTGTCTAAGCTGGGGTTGCGCTAGTCCCGAACCATACCGCCAAATTGTATAGTGATGCCTTGATCTATTGGCATAACTGCTGAATGTTGTTTCTTAGAAGTCACGCCAGAGGATTCGCGTAAACAGTATGGCAAAACCAAAGCCGCGATTTGGAATAGCGACCGCTCTAACGCTTGCCTTCGGCAGCTTGGCGCTCATTTCAACTGGTGTTCTTCTGTTTTTCTCGCTGGCCGAAACGCTTGAATCAACCCGCAACAGTTTGAGCACCAGGCTTGAGAGCCTGATCGATGAAGCGGAACAAAAATCCGGCAACTTCTTTTTACCAGTACAGCAACAGGCCAGATGGCTGGCGGCAGAAATCGCGCTCGGCAACATCAATCCTGAGAACTCACTAAAATTTACGCAAACCCTGAATGGTGCACTTTCTGTTTTGCCACAAGTTTCAGCGGTTTCTTATCAAACACCGGAAGGTGAGGGTGTGTTCTATGATGCGGTGAACAAGGAAGCCCATTCGGTAGAGTGGCGTGAAGCCTGGCGTGTACCGCTCAACCGGAGCGATATAAATCCTCAGACACGCCCACCCCCGGAAGGTGTATGGGTACTACGACCGTCCGTATTGGATGGCACGCCTAAAAGCACGTTTATTGTTCCGGCCAGAACGCCGCAGGGAGATCTTGGCGTCGTTGCTATGCGCGTCGAACTATCGTCGCTCTCTGACCTCTTCGCTTCCAATGCGACGTTCCGAGGGTATGACTTAGTGCGCTTCATTTTGTTCGATGAGCAAACGGTTGTTGCGCATCCAGAATTAAGAGGCATGGAAGAAGTTGGACGCCCATCGGTTGACGACCTCAAAGACCCATACATAAAGAATCTAAATGATGTTGAGCGCCAGGAGCTGCGGCTGATCAATGAGATTAACGGCGTTGAGACATTTGGCATTGAAAGCGAAGACGGTTTGCGTGTTTTCGCCATCAAAAATGATCGCAGCAGGCAGTCTGGTGGGAGTATTCTGATTGGCGTCCATTTTGATGCTGCTACTGCATCGGTAGAGATTCGACGCGTCATAACACTGGCAGGGATTGGTGTCGGGCTTTTGGTCGCTGCGATGATTGGTGCGTTTGTGCTCGGCCGAAGAGCAGCGCGCCCTATAAAACAACTCTCCGAAGCGGCGCATTTGGTGCAGAACAATCAATTAGAAAGCGTACAACCTTTGCCAGACAGTCCGGTAAGAGAGCTTTCAGCTGCGTTAGGCGCCTTCAATGGTATGGTTGACGGACTAAAAGAGCGTGAGCGGATCAGAGATTTGTTCGGCAAATATGTTCCACAAGATGTCGCAGAATTATTGGTTGCGGATGATCAAATCGCTAAGCCGAGTGATGCAACAGCGACCGTATTGTTTTTGGACTTGGTGGGATTTTCTACCATCTCTGAGAAACTGACACCACAACAGGTGGTTGATACGATGAACAGCTTTTTCTCAGAAGCCGTGGCAATTATTGAAAAAGAGCAGGGCATGGTGACCCAGTTCCAGGGCGACGCCATTCTGGCGGT
>CALLHT010000116.1 GCA_938009335.1 uncultured Rhizobiaceae group bacterium | reverse complement strand
CGGTTTGATAGTTTCGGACGCCCACTTGTTTTTCGTCAATCTCCATTAGCACCACCTGAACTCGAAGCTTTGCTGGATGATCGTGGGTGGGCGCGTTTTGATGAGAGTATTGTTATGATGCTCGATTTGAGCCGTCTGGATTTGTTTGACGAGCAAGACATGATCCCAATTAATGACATCGGATATTGGGTAGATGCGTTTCTTGAACTTTCTGAGGAAGCTAAAAGCAGTAAGCCGGGCCTTTTTGAAGTGATATCCTCGATCCAGCCAAATTCAGGATTGTTTGTTAAGAGTAAAGGGAACGAACGTGTTGCGGCAGTTCGATGTGTCCACGACAATGATTTGGCTGGCATATTCGATCTGGTTACCGGTGCGACGTTTCAAAGGCAGGGACATGCTCGTAGTTTGGTGTGTAGTGCATTGAAATGGGCGAAAATTTCAGGTGCGCGGCACGCTTGGCTACAGGTTGTTGCAGACAATACATCGGCGCTTGAGCTCTATCGCAGCATTGGGTTCCAAGAACTGTATCGATACAGTTATCGCATGGCGCCCGCTGGTAGTTGAGAAAGAACCCATGACGAAACCGATTGTTCTTGTTAGTGCCTGCGCATTGATTGATGCGGACAACCGGATTTTAATTGCGCAACGCCCCGAAGGTAAATCTATGGCTGGGCTGTGGGAATTTCCCGGCGGCAAATTGGAGCCCGGCGAAACGCCGGAAGAAACACTCATTCGCGAGATGCAGGAGGAATTAGGCGTTACAACATGGGAAAGTTGTTTAGCTCCTTTGAGTTTTGCAAGTTATGCCTATGACGATTTTCATCTGCTGATGCCGCTTTTTATTTGCAGGAAATGGGAGGGTTTTCCGCAAGCGCGCGAAGGCCAAACCTTAAAATGGGTGAAAGCTAATACACTGAGGAATTATCCCATGCCTCCTGCTGATGAGCCTTTGATCCCAGCGTTAATGGATATTTTATAGTTTTGTTACATTTTTAACGATCTAAGCGTGTGGGTGTTGAGTTTGCCGCATGCAGTGTTTGAGGATCTGTTATGAAACTATTCAATGAGTTGTTTGGATTTTTGCTGCCACAAAGTGCGGGGCATTCGCTTCAGTTTGCGATTTTTCTAAGTGCAATGGCCGTTGTTCTCGCACTTGTTGGCGTACCTCTGCTTGATAAGGCTGCTGAAGAGTATGCTGACAATAAAAGTTTTGGCATTGATAGGGTGATTACGAGTTCGGTTGAAAAGCTTGAGCGCACAACAATCAGGAAGAGTGTTCTTGATAAATAATGTAGGCCTGTATGTTTTATGAGGCTGCGAACTAAAACCGAAGAATCGGATGGATAAAATTGTAATCAATCCGACTATCGAATTTTGACTATACTTCTTTACCTGGGTTTTAGTCCTTATCCCTACATTGTGGGGTAAGCGAAAATCAGAGGGCAAGTTTGTGGCCGAGAAGCAAAATAGTATTGTACTAACTTTTTTGAAGAACGAAGAAGGTGCGACTGCAATCGAGTACGGCCTTATCGCCGCTTTGGTAGCAACTGCAATAATCACCGGTATACAAGCACTTGGTACAGCAAACCAGGACATGTACGACAATCTAACAGCAACAATCGTAGGTGCCGGGGTTGGCTAATCACTTGGTTAGCCAGTGAATTGTAATAATACCTATATGAAATCTGACAATGAAGCCTGTGCGGATCCAGGCTTTAATGGTTTCTGCTGAGATTCGTGCGGTGACCAGCCCGACAGAAATACGATCTCAACTGTTGCTCTAATTTTGCCATCAGGGTCTGAAAACCGATCAAAGTATATTTCTTCGCATTTTTCGAATAGTTTACGTGCGGCTACCCCGCCTGCATTTGCAAGAGAGCTGGTCGCACCCATCGCCCGCAGATCATCAATTAATGACCTTAGCGATCTATAACGAACTGTGAAGTGCTCGCTGTCCACAACCGGCAAGGTAAAGCCTGCGCGTTGTAACAAGTTTCCATATTGCCGAACTTCACCAAATGGCTCTACCCGCAAAGAGACGTTGCCGGTCAATTCGGTTTCAGCTGCGATCAGGCATTCTCTCAACTCTCGCAGAGTTTGATCACCGGGCATAGCAGCTAACAATAATCCATCGGGGGCTAGTATACGTCTGATTTGCACTAGCATTCCGGGTAGGTCGTTCATCCAGTGGAGGCCAAATACGCTGGTTACAAGGTTCAAACTTTCTGGGTCAAAACGAAGGCCATCATCTTCGTTCCATTCGTCTGGCTTACTTCTAATTTTGAAGCCACCGAACCTGGCAATTTGTTTTACGTTTTCCGCGTGCTGAAGCTGGGCTTCCATAAATTCGAATTGACTGAACAGATCGAGCGCTTGATCAAAGTCACGATTGATGGCGCTCATGCGTTCTGCGATGGTTTCTGCCGCAATTTTGGCAATGAAGCCTGCATCAGATTTCGCAATTCTCTGCGCACGAGATTGAATCGCACTTTTGCGTCTCGAGCTGAACAACTTAGTGGGACTCGTCTTTTCCATGCGCTTTGATTAAACTTTTTGTATGGACGTTTCTATTGCTATTTCGAGTATAAGAGAAAAACTCAATAAGCAGTCCCATTTGCTGCCTGATCTTGTGGTGCCTCCGACGTGTATCACATGTGATGCTTATGTCGCGCGGCAAGGAGGATGCTGTGCTTCGTGTTGGCAACAAATACGTTTTGTGTCGAAGCCTTATTGTCCGGTTATGGGCAGCCCGCATTCGGTTGATATGGGTGAAGCAATGATGTGTGCGGAAGCAATTGCTGATCCACCGCCTTTTGAACGTCTTCGTGCAGTTGTTTTGTATGACAAGCTGGCGCGTCAGTTGATCTCATCCTTGAAATATGGAGACAGAACGGATCTTGCGCCCTGGCTTGCGCAATGGATGGTTGCCGCTGGTAATGAGCTTATTCAAGACGCTGATGTTGTTGTTCCGGTTCCCTTGCATCAAAAACGTATGCTTGCGCGACGTTTCAACCAGTCTGCTGAACTGGCGCGGGCATTGGCAAAACTATCCGATCTTTCATTTTCCCCGCGTACGCTGGTCAGGAAAAAACATACACTACAGCAGGTTGGACTTTCTCAAAGCCAACGTGAGCGCAACCTGTCTGGGGCGTTTATCGTGCCCGAAGAACGCAAGGTTGATGTGACGGGGCGACGGATCTTGCTTATTGATGATGTTTATACAACCGGCGCAACTGCTAAAGCTGCCACGCGATCTTTGTTGCGTGGAGGAGCCAGTCACGTTGACGTGTTGGTGTTCGCAAAGGTTGAAACTAATATCGATTAGTCTCTATATACGAGTTGATTCAATCTGGAGGCTGAAATGTCTAAAGTCGTGATTTACACCCGCAAAATGTGCGGTTACTGCAGTGCTGCAAAGTCATTGTTAAAATCCAAGGGTGTGAAATACACCGAACATGACGGAACGTTTGACCAACGGGTTCGTGCTGAAATGGTTCAAAAGTCAAATGGGGGTAGAACATTCCCGCAAATCTTTATTGGTGATAAGCACGTTGGCGGTTGTGATGAACTTCATGCGCTCGATCGCGCTGGCAAGCTAGACCCTCTGTTGAAAGCGTAGCGATGATGCGCGTTGCAGCCATCCAGATGCGTTCAAAGGGGACTATTGAAGCCAATTGTTCTGACTTTGAACGCTTTGTTCGGCAGGCTGCCGCATCGGGTGCTGAATATGTTCAAACGCCGGAGATGACGGGTATTCTCCAAAAATCGCGTCGAGTTCTGTTTGCGCAGATTAAACCTCAAAAAGACGATGCGTTGGTGAAGCTTGGATCTTCGCTTGCCGAGGAACTCGGTATTTGGTTGCATATTGGTAGCCATGCTATTCGCGTCGGTGAAGAAAAAGCGGCAAATCGGGCTTTCGTCTTTGGGCCAGATGGAACATTGACCAATACCTATGACAAAATTCACATGTTTGATGTTGATCTTGAAAACGGTGAAAGCTGGCGAGAGTCCAAGGTCTATCAACCGGGCAACAAGGCCTCTGTGATCGACGTAGCAGGAGCGCGATGTGGAATTTCGATTTGTTATGATATTCGATTTCCAAACCTATACCGCCAGCAAGCCCTGGCAGGAGCACAGATTTTAACGGCTCCATCATCCTTCACCCGCCAGACAGGTCAAGCGCATTGGCATATTTTGATGCGTTCGCGAGCGATTGAAAACGGGGCTTTTATGATTTCTGCTGCACAAGGCGGTGTCCATGAAGATGGAAGAGAAACATTCGGACATTCTCTAATTGTAAATCCGTGGGGTGACGTCATTGCAGAGAATGAAGGCGAAGAACCGGGAGTTTTGATTGCTGACATTGATCTTGAAGACGTAATGAAGGTGAGACAACGGATTCCAAACCTTGTCAATCAGCGTGAGTTTGTGCTTGAAGACGCATCCGAACGTGACAATTCTCGTAGCGAGGCCGCTGAGTGATCAAATATGCCCTAATATGCGATCAGGACCATGAATTTGAAGCATGGTTTGGGTCCAGTGATGACTACGATAAGCAGCGAAAACGCGGCTTTGTTGATTGTCCGCTATGTGGTTCCAACAAGGTTGAAAAAATGCTTATGGCTCCGGGCGTATCTGGAACCAAGAAGAGCGCAGATGTTGATGTTCCTATGACGACCATGCCGCAAATGCCCGCTGAAATGGTAGAGAAGCTTCGTGAAATCAAAAAGCATGTCGAAGCCAATTCGGAAAATGTCGGAGACAAGTTTCCTGAAGAAGCCCGAAAAATTCACTATGGTGAAGCGGAGGCGCGCGGGATTTATGGCAAGGCCAGCATTGAAGAAGCTGCCAGCCTAGCGGAAGAGGGGGTTGAAGTTATGCCAATTCCTGATCTGCCGGAAGAAAAGAACTGAAGGCTTAGGCTTCTCATTGAGTCTGGACCCTACTGTTTAACAGTGCGTCACCCTTCAATCACGCTGTGGTGATTGGACCGTGTGAGGTTCTGA
>CALLHT010000115.1 GCA_938009335.1 uncultured Rhizobiaceae group bacterium | reverse complement strand
GCCTCTATTGCCTGAAGAGCAGGCTGATGAATTTCTGCTGATGGGCCTTCGCCTTGCGGAAGGCATTCAACCTGCTCGGTTCGAAGCCCTTCGCGGGGAGCCTCTTAATCCAAAGCAGATCGAGTTTCTTGAAACGCTCGGGCTAATTCAAACGCAAAAAAATGGCGCTATACGCGCCACTCCTAAAGGGTTCTTATTGCTTGATGCGGTCGTCGCTGATCTAGCAGCTTAATCTTAGCTTCCTGAGAAACTGGAAACAGCACCTTCAACCAAAGTTCCGCGGCCGCTCTGAATTTTATAAATCGCAAGACCGCGATCTGTTGTGCCATCTCCACGGATCCGAAACGCGCCATTAATGCCCTTATACCCTCGATTGCTTTCAAGGCTATTACGAGAATAAGGGTTAGCTGTACCGTTCACCCGCACAAGTTCTGAAGCAAGGGTTACCGCGTCATATGCAAGGGCTGCTTGCACACCCGGACGTGCGCCAAACTGACTTTGATAGCGGGTCGCAAAACCATTGAACGCACTAATGTCACGACCCGGATATGTTGCATTTTGAACAAGTGGGTCAGAGGTCTTCACAGATTCCCAAGTGCCGGAGCCCAGAATTTTCTTACTCGCAACATCAACGCCAGAATTTTTCAACGCTCCCAGAATAACAGGCGGTATAGGTCCACCTTCCGGAATATAAATCGTGTCGCTGAGATTGGCTGTTTGTGTAGCACCAGCGGCGGCTGCCTGAATACCCTGCGGTGTGCGGTCATACTGGACAATATTTGCGGTGATACCGGCTCTGCCAGCTTCCTCTCGGAAAATACGCTCGCGGAGCGCGCCTTCCGCATTGCGCGGCACAAAAGCAGTGATGCTCTGGCTACCATTGGACGTTGCGTAACCAATAATGCGTTTGGTGTCAGCCTGTGGGGTGTAAGAGAAAAGATAAACGCCACGACGCGCAACAGATGTATCTGTTGAGAAGGCAAGCATTGGAATGGCAGCCGGTTGTGCAGCACCGGATGCTGCACTTACGTTTGCTGCAAAGAGAGGGCCAAGAATGAGTGATGCACCTTCGGTAGCAGCCTCACCTGCTTTAGTCTGAGCAACCGCAGCTTGACCCGCGGTATCCTTGATCACAAGCTGGATACGGTTCTGACCAAAGTCAGCCATCGCCATTGCAGCACCATTGCGCAATTCTTTTGCAACAGCAGCCGCTCCACCTGGAATTGACGTTGGAACCAACAGGGCCACGCGGACCTTACCATTTCCGATAACTTCGCCTTTCGGATTGGGCGAAAGCACCTTCTCCGCGACTTCAGGAAGATTGTTATCCGGCAAACCGGTGCGAATGCCACCATCTGTCGAAGAGCAGGCCACCAAGCCTGCGAAACACATGAGAGCGACCTTGTTCTTCAAAAACGAGAACGTCTTTGTTGATAGACTCACGTTCATAACCCCTAATTACCCCGCCCGTTCGGGAAAATCACTTGCTGATCGGTACACCCATACCATACCGTGTATTCAAGTCATATAATCCAAACCATCTTCTTACGCAACGTAATGTTTGAATCCCCACTTTTTGACAAGAGCCTGTATCAATTTGGCAACAAGCAACCTTCCTGGTGGGAAGCGTCGCTTTCAGCTGGCCATACAGACCCAGGTCAAAGCCTGAGCAGTAACCAAACATGTGACGTGGCAATCATTGGCGGGGGATATACCGGACTTTCCGCCGCCTATCATCTCGCTAAAGAATTTCAAACCGATGTTCGGGTGTTGGAAGCCGGGCACATTGGGTGGGGGGCATCCGGGCGAAATGGCGGGTTCTGCTGCATGGGCGGAACCATGCTTGGCGCCCATGGCCTTGTCAAAAAGTTCGGCATCGCAGAAACACAAAAATACTATCATGCACAAATGGAAGCCGTTGATCTGGTCCGGTCCATTGCGCAGGAAGAGCAGATTGATTTTGAACCCCAAGGGGATTGCGAGCTAGTGGTTGCAGAAAAGCTTTCGCACTTTGAAGATTTAAATGAAGAATGTGCCTTTAAAGTTGAGAAACTCGGCCTGCCCTCGCGCATGATCCCAAAGGACGAGTTTGCAGAAATCGGCTATGACGCGCCGCATCAACATGGCGCGTTTGCCGAAGCTCCCGGATTTGGTTTGCACCCGCTTAAATATTGCATCGGCCTTGGGGACGCAGCTGAACGCGCTGGTGCGAAGCTGCACCCGCAATGCGAAGTGACACGCTGGGAAAAGGAGGGCGATGTCCATATCCTGCATACTGGTAGCGGGTATTCCATCCGCGCAAAACGTGTGATCGTTGCCTGTAACGGGTTCATGCCCGAGCATTTGCACAAAGGCTTACAGTCCCGCGCGATGCCCTTGCAAAGTCAGATCATCGTTACGCGCCCGCTTACAGAGAGTGAAATTGCAGCGCACCATTGGGTAACAGAAAGCCCTGCGGTAAACTCCCGCAACGTCTATTTTTATTACCGCATGTTGCCGGATAAACGGTTCATGATCGGCGGGCGGGCAGACTTCAAGGGCACGGAAAAAGGTGCTGAACTTACCGCCGAGCGCTTACGCCAATCCATGATTAGCCTATGGCCAGAATGGCGCGACGTTGCGATTGACTATAGCTGGCGTGGTTTCGTGTGTTTTACCTCTGAATTCCGCCCTGCCGTGGGCCGTTTGGAGGATGATCCATCCATCTTTTTCGGGTTTGGCTACCACGGCAATGGCGTCAACAACGCAACGTGGATTGGCAGAGAACTTGCCCGATGGCTTGCAACCGGCAATGACAGCAATAATCCGGTGCCGGCCCATTTACCCGCAATCGTGCATGGGATGACATCGAAGATTCCCTTTGGCGGGTTTAGACCCTATTATGCGCGGGCCGGTATCGGATGGCACCGGTTCAAAGACTGGATTGACGGAGTATAGCGCAATCACCCAATACACGATCAAAGGCGCAGTGCTAACAGCACTCAAGCCCGAACCCGCGCTCTATCTGGCGGCTACCCCGATTGGCAATTTGGGCGATGTCACCCTGCGTGTCTTGGAAACGCTTGCGGGCGCGGACCTCATCGCCTGCGAAGATACGCGTGTGACGGGCAAGCTTCTGCGCCACTTCGGGATCAGCACCAAAATTGTTCCCTATCATGAACACAATGCCGATGAGGTGGGGCCGAAGCTTATCTCTGAAGTGATGTCCGGCAAGTCTGTGATCGTGGTGTCAGATGCGGGAACGCCGCTTGTTTCAGACCCGGGCTTTCGATTGGTCGCGAGTGCGCAAGCTGAAGGGGTTAAGGTGGTTCCCCTGCCCGGTGCATCCGCCCCTTTGGCCGGATTGGTTGCAAGCGGATTGCCAAACGAAAGCTGGACGTTTTGCGGATTTCTACCCAGCAAACAAGGCGCACGTGTTTCTGCACTACAGGCCCAGACAAATGCGGCTTCAACCCTTATCTTTTTTGAGAGTCCGAACCGTCTCACCAAAACATTGAGCGATATGATCGAGGTTTTTGGTAGCGAGCGTAAGGCCTGCGTTGCGCGCGAACTCACCAAGCTGCATGAGGAAATCGCAACCGATACGCTTGGCGCTTTGTCTGAGCATTTCTCCAGCAAGACGATCAAAGGCGAGATCGTCATCCTTGTGGCGCCCGAAGCGGAAGAAAAGGTGATCGATACAGAAAGCCTGTTACGCGAGCTTTTGCAATCCATGCCGGTTAGCAAGGCAGCCGCGGAAGCGGCCAACCTCACCGGACAATCAAAACGCGATTTGTATCAACTCGCTCTGTCGATCAAGGAAGGCGATTGATGTGACGAGCACCAAGCGTATTGCAGCTGAACGCCTCGGCAAACGCGCCGAATGGTTCGCTGCTTTTGCGCTGAGGGTGAAAGGGTACAGGATCGTCGCGCGACGCTACAAAACCAAGTCAGGCGAAATAGACTTGATTGCCCGCAAGGGTGATCTGGTGGCCATGGTGGAAGTAAAAGCGCGACCCACCGTTCAGGAGGCCGTGGATGCGGTAACCTACGCGTCGCAACGCCGGATCAACAACGCCGCCGACCACTGGCACGCCAAACAACCCGACGCGACCAAACTCTCCATCCGGTTTGACATTATCGCCGTATGCCCAAGAAAATGGCCCGTGCATTTGGAGGATGCGTTTTGAGGAGGGATGTCTGGTTTGAGCCCTTCCAAGACATCGGTATGATGTCGCATTAAGGTTACTCATTTAGGTAGTTTACCAAATATGTTGATCGAACACATTTAGCCGCCTTGTTATGAACGCATTGTCTTGTTAGTTACATAAATCGCTTTTTTGAGCAGCTTGATTTTTCTCGGCCTAACTGTAAACGAGCCGTCAACCTTCTACAAAATTTTCGACTTTGAAAACGCAACACTTCGTTGTGGTGTAAATAAATTTGTGTGGAAGGAATTTGATTGTTATCGGGAATCGTAAAATTTTACAGTGACTTACAGGGATTTGGTTTTATTACTCCGATCGAAGGTGGTCCTGAGGTTTTCATCAATGCCGAAGCGCTTAAGATTTCTGGATTGCATTCACTTATTGATGGCCAGGAAGTGCAATTTGATCTTTCCAAAAACGAAAGATCGCAAACTTCAGTCAAAACACTGAAATTGATTTGAACAAAGCTGATACAAAACAAGTTGACCACGGATGTACTGGCAATTTGTTTGTATCACTTAGACCCGGCTTATCCGGGATGCGAAGGCGGGGAATTCCCCGCCTTTTTTTGTGAAGGCAAAAAAATGATCAACTATAGGCAGAAGACAGATATCAAATCGCCGAAAATTGAAAAAGCTGCACGGAGTAAAAAGCACATAGAAATTGTTGCCGTTGAAAACACTTGTATGAATGAAACCGGCTTTGGTTCTCTTGATACCTGTAAGGGGTTTGTCGAAATCTTGAAGACAAGACATGAGACCGTAGTATTCAACGAAGTGCATAGTGAAAAATGCTTGAATGCAATTGTTAAGCGCAAACCCGATCTTGTGGTTCTTTGTATGAACCACATCTACGATAAGCGGCAGGAAGAAAAAATCTGGCTTTCCGAGTTTTTCTCGCGCAAAAACATCGCATTTACCGGATCTCAACATCACGCACTTTTGCATGATGCCGATAAGGTAAGTGCCAAGAACGCTGCCATTGAAGCTGGCATTCCTACACCAAAGTTCTTTATAGCTGATCCAGATTCAATTTCTTCCGAAACCCATATGCCCTTTCCGTTTCCGGTTTTTGTGAAACCGCTTGGAACTGCAAATGGAAATGGAATTGACAAAGATTCTTTTGTCCTCGATTTTGTCAGCCTCGAAAAGAAAATCGCAGATTTGCACGACGAATACAACTCGAGTTCACTTGTCGAAGAAGTTTTGCCCGGTCGTGAATACACAGTTGCTATTCTGGAAAATTCGAAAACAGGCAAGCTAACAATTTCGCCCATAGAAATCGTCGTGCCGGCAAACGCTAGGGGCGATCGTATGTTAGGCCACTTCGAAAAAGCTGCCAATTGTGAAGCTCTTTTTAAGGTGCCAGAACCAATATTTTCTGTGATCTCAACATTTGCAGAAAAGGTTTTTCGGGCATTGGGTGCAAAAGATTTTGCACGTGTTGACATTCGACTTGATGCTCTGGGAACCCCAAGTTTTCTCGAGGCAAATTTATCTCCTGGGATGACACCAAAGACCAGTTACTTCCCCCGTGCTTTAGAAATTAGCGCGGGAATGGCTTACAAAGAAGTTCTCTTGCAGATGGTCGACTTGGGTTTAGAGCGTAAGAAGCCTGTTATGCTTCCAGATATTCATCAACAGGAAAGCCTCTTGGGAGCAGCTGGATTATGAACGTTACCACCAGGTTTTTGATGCTTTTATCGGTGTTTTTGTCTATCTCGCAATCTGCATGGGCGACTGGCAATAAACCGCAACCGCCAATGCATTCCCATCCTAAATCATATGGTCAAGGATGGGAATGTGATACCGGCCACAAACAAGTAGAAGATCGCTGTTTGAAGATTGAAATTCCAGTCAATGGATATGCTACACACACTGCGTATGGGCGTGGATGGGGATGCACATTTGGTTACAGGGAAATTGAAGCTGAATGTGTGGAAGTTATAGTGCCTAAGAATGGATACATAACTTCTTCAGGCGATGGGTGGAAATGCCTAAGGGAATTTAGACCAAATGTTGATCGTTGCGATCGTATTGTTGTCCCGGAAAATGCACACCTGGACGGCTCATCTGTAGGAATTGGATGGGTATGTGATCGAAAGTATCGTCAGAAAAATGATACCTGCGTAATTATCAAGGTTCCCTCAAACGCTTATCTGACAAATCGTTCTTACGGCAATGGTTGGATGTGTGAGCGCGGGTTCCGCGAAACAAATGATGTGTGTGAACCAGTTATAGTCCCGGATAATGGTTATTTTGTCGACAAATCTTACTCATCTGGTTGGGAGTGCGAGCGTGGATTTAAAGAGCACAATAACCAGTGCAGAAAAATCCTATTACCAGAGAATGCACATCTTGATTATTCAGGAAATGATTGGGCCTGTGACAGACCATTTCGGTTGAACGGCGATAAATGCGTGCCGGAATACTGAAGATCTTTGTTGTACCGAACTTCAATCCTGATCGTTCAGAACGATTTTCACTAAATATACAGGGTAAAGCGAAATGCCTAAAGATAGCAAAACAGCAGCAGCAACTCATTCTTTTTCAATAGGGCAAACAGTATGTATGAAAACCCGATCAGGTGTCGGCGCACCGGAGATGTTCGAGATAACACGGAGATTGCCGTTAGAGGGTAAAATACCAATGTACCGCATTAAGAGCTTCAGAGAACAACATGAACGGGTGATAGGGCAAGATTTGATTGAAGCAATTGGATCATCACCGTCCGACGAAGGTGATCGGCTCGTTCAGCACACATTCAAAGATTTTGTTACTATAAATACATCCAACAGAGCGAAAAGCCAGAGAGGTTCGTGGGCGCGAAAATGACATTATCGTTTCCAAACCCCTCTCGTAGTTTTGATTCCTCCCGAAATGCCGTCAGCTTTGTGGGTTATGATAAACTGGCTGTAATCACCTTTTGTGTAGACGCGG
>CALLHT010000114.1 GCA_938009335.1 uncultured Rhizobiaceae group bacterium | reverse complement strand
AACTTCTGTAGCGCCCAAACCATCGCATCAAGCGGGTTCGTGATACAGATTACAAATGCATTCGGTGCATATTTCTTAATGCCAGCGCCAACCTGTTCCATAACCTTCAGGTTGATGCCGAGAAGATCATCACGGCTCATGCCTGGCTTACGGGCAACACCCGCCGTAATGATGCAAACGTCTGCGTCTTTAATCGCTTCATAGCTTTGAGTACCGCTCATTTTTGCATCAAACCCGTCTACAGGTGAGGATTCAGCGATGTCTAGAGCCTTACCTTCCGGCATGCCTTCCGCAATATCAAACAGGACAATATCGCCCAATTCTTTCATTGCAGCCAGATGAGCCAGTGTTCCGCCGATCATGCCTGAACCGATCAGAGCGATCTTCTTACGCGCCATGTTATTTACCTTTACGTTAACGTCAATTAGGTTGAGTTGCCGGAGATACCGACCAATTTCGACGGTTTTTTAGCAACTGTTAAAAGAATTGCAACTCAATATAAAATGACTAAATATATCAATATGTTATAATGATATTACATTTACGTAAAAGTAAGAATTAGACACCATCCCCTGCGATGTATTCAACAGATTGCATCTCAATTAACCGCGACGCCGTTCTGGCGAATTCAAACGATTCCGTACCACTTTTCGCAACATAAAGTTTATCAGGGTCCGCTGCTGCCAAAACAACGATACGGATATGGTTGTCGTATAATGTATCAATCAAGAGAATGAACCGCTTGGCCGCATTTTGATCCTCGCGATCCATAACCGGCACATCTTCTATGAAAATCGTATGAAACCGCCGTGCAAGCGCGAGGTAATCCTCAGCGCTTCTTGCAGTCTTGCATAAGTCATCGAAGGATAGGCGGGCAGTATTGTTTCCAGTTCGGTCAATGACAAACTCGCGGCCCCGCAATTCCAGCGTTTCAGGCGCGCCTGCCTCAGTTCCTGACAGTTCGAGCCAGGAGGTATCAAATATCTTGCGGTTTTTGTCATTCACCGGCGTCAGATAAACCGGCGCCCGGTTGAGCTTCTCAAGCCGATAGTCCGTTCTGGAACCCAGTTCGAACACATCAACATTTTCAAGCAACAGATCAATAAAGGGGAGAAAAATCTTCCGGTTTAATCCATCGCGATACAGGTTTTGCGGCTCAACATTGGAGGTCGCGACAATCGTCACACCTTCCTCAAACAAGGTCTCAAAGAGACGTCCCAAGATCATCGCATCGGCAATATCGGTGACGGTAAACTCGTCAAAACATAGCACGCCAACGTTTTCAGCCATCGCGCGCCCGACAACGGGGATCGGATCTTCTTCGCTCACCTCGCCTTTCTTAAAGGCCTGTCGATGGGCATGAATACGTTCCTGCGCATCCTGCATAAAATCATTGAAGTGCGCGCGGCGCTTTCTTTTATGCGGCAATGCATCGAAGAACATATCCATCAACATGGACTTTCCACGCCCGACACTTCCCCAGATATAGAGACCTTTCAGGGGCATTTCAGCTTTTTCCTGTTTGCCGAACAGCCATCCCAATGCACTGGATTTGCGCGACAGTCGCTTGGTCGACAAGCGTTGCAAGGCAAAATCAAGCAGCCCAATCAGCTCACGTTGCGAAGGATCAGATTCGATTTGGCCAGCGGCAACCAGCGCATTGTACGCGCTTTCTACCGTATTGTGCACATTGATAGGGCTCTGATCATCCATCAGATCAGTTTACATAAAAGTAAGAACCTGAAAATGCTTATCGGGTAAAGGTAATGGAGTTTCCACCGGATGTTGTTCCGGCATACCGTTCAGCACCAGCTGAACCCAGACTGGCAATCTGTGATCCATTGCCATCAACCAAAACAACCTTGTTGTTTTTCACATCCCAAGCAGACACACTGGTCAATTCAGGTGCATTACAACGACGCGTTCCCGCGCGGTAACCGCCTGACCACTGGGTGAAGGAAAGGAATACACGGCAATCCGGATTGTCTGTATTCACAGTCCAAGCCCCGGTCATAGTCTCATGAGTGATTGGTTTCGCCGAAGCGTCCGGCTCAAGCGAGGCAATCTCTGTTGTCTGCTCCGGCGTTGAAGGCGCTTCTACACTTGGCGCTTGCGGCGCCTCAATTTGTGCTGGCTGATTTTCGACAGCAAGTGGATCAGGTTGTGTTGGCTGCAGCTCAGCCGTTTCAACCGTTCCAGAGGGGGATGAGGGAAGCGGCTGCGGCGGTGGCTGTGTATTAACGCGCAATGCATCATTTGAGCGCGTGCAAGCCGCTAAGCCCATTGATATGGCGAGAATCGCTAGGATTGGTGATGTTCGCACAACAAAGCCCCTTCATGTTCTGGGAATCACTATAAACGTCAGTTAGCCAGAATTATGGCATATCTTTATTAGGAATGCATTAAGCATACCTGAATATGTGACGCAACGTCAATTTTAGACACATCACGAAGAAACCTGCCTCAGACATCGGCAAGTAATTGCCGTTTTCATGAGTGACTTGAGCTTTAAACTCACTGGGCTATCATAATGGCAATCCCATCTTGGGTTATTGGAGGAGAAAACAATGAGAATCTTGAAAAAACTGGCGATTGCTTCCGCATTCGTAATGGCAAGTTCAGCTGCGGCTCTCGCTGCTTGTGATCCCGGCGAAACTGTTATCAAATTCAGCCATGTAACCAACACTGATAAACATCCAAAAGGCATTGCAGCCTCTTTGCTTGAACAGCGCATCAATGAAGAGATGAACGGCAAAGCATGTATGGAAGTCTTCCCGAACTCAACGCTTTATGATGATAACAAAGTGTTGGAAGCGCTTCTGAACGGTGATGTGCAAATGGCAGCACCATCGCTTTCCAAGTTTGAGAAATTCACCAAGAAGTTCCGCATTTTCGACCTTCCTTTCATGTTTGCTAACATTGAAGCGGTTGATGCATTCCAAAATTCAGATGCAGGCAACGCATTGAAAGACTCTATGGTGCGCCGCGGTCTCAAAGGTTTGGCATTCTGGCACAATGGTATGAAGCAAATGTCTGCATCTGTGCCGCTTGTTTCACCTGCTGACGCAAAGGGCTTAAAATTCCGCGTGCAGGCTTCCGATGTGCTGGTTGCTCAATTTGAACAATTGGGGGCTTCTCCGCAGAAAATGTCATTCAAAGAGGTTTATGGCGGCCTTCAAACCAAGGTTATCGATGGTCAGGAAAACACTTGGTCAAACATCTACGGCAAGAAGTTCTTTGAAGTTCAGGACGGCGTAACCGAAACCAATCACGGCATCATTGATTATCTGGTTGTGACATCGGACGAATGGTGGAATGGCCTCAATGCTGACGTGCGTGACCAACTTGCAACCATCCTCAAGGAAGTGACGGAAACCCGCAACAAAGAAGCATTTGCAGTGAACCAGGACAACAAGGCGAAAATCGTTGAGTCCGGCGGCACCATCCGCACACTTACGCCTGAGCAACGCCAAGCTTGGGTTGATGCGCTTAAGCCGGTTTGGGCAAAGTTTGAAGGTGATGTCGGCAAAGATCTCATCGATGCTGCTCAAGCGCTGAACTAAAAGCTCTACAAACAAAACTATCCCCGGCCACCGCGCCGGGGATATCGTTTGGTGCGTCCAATAATACATTTGTGCGCCTTTAAAAGGCTGGTCCCATGAGTTCAAAACCCAATTCGTTCACTGACACACTTGAAGAAACATTCATCGCCATAACCCTAGGCTTGATGACCTTGATCACATTCGCGAACGTCGTGGCACGGTACATCTTCAACTCGAACATTCTCTGGGGCCTTGAAGTAACCGTTTTCCTGTTCGCCTGGCTGGTTTTGATTGGATGCTCTTACGGCGTCAAAAAATCATTTCACATTGGTGTAGATGTTGTCGTGAATGCCGTACCTGCAGGAGTGAAACGCGTCCTGTCGCTTATCGCATGTGGCGCCTGTCTCGCCTTTGCAGGCCTCTTATTCATCGGCGCATGGAACTACTGGGGGCCCTTTGCAGGCGTACGCCCGCTTCCGGTTCTGTACAACGATCTGATCGCCACCCCGCTTGGACTAGGCGAAATCGAATACCGCTGGCGCGATCAATCGTTCTATGAAACCGACGATGTACCGGTTCCCTTAATCAACGCGTGGTTGAGTGAGACCTTCAACTATGGTGAGCGATACGAGAAACTGCCACGGTTCATTCCTTATTTCGCACTTCCGCTTGGTATGGGGCTGCTGCTTTTCCGCGTTGTTCAGGCAAGTCTTCGTATTTTAAATGGCGAGCAGGATTTGCTCATTGCCGGGCATGAGGCAGAAGAACTGCTTGAAGAAGTTACAAGCCAGTCTGAGGAGACAAAGTAATGGAAATTATTCTCCTCTTTGGTCTCGTAATTGGCCTGATGCTGATCGGCGTTCCGATCGCAGTTTCGTTGGGCCTATCGAGTATGATCTTCCTTATGATCTATTCAGACGGCTCACTTGCATCCATTGCTCAAACACTGTTCTCGGCTTTTGACGGCCACTACACGCTGCTCGCCATACCCTTCTTCATTCTTGCTTCCAGCTTCATGTCGACCGGCGGCGTTGCAAGACGCATTATCCGGTTTGCGATTGCCTGCGTCGGGCATTTTTCCGGCGGGCTCGCAATTGCCTCTGTCTTTGCCTGCATGATGTTCGCCGCTCTTTCCGGCTCTTCTCCAGCAACAGTCGTAGCGATTGGTTCGATCGTCATCGCAGGGATGCGCCAGGTGGGTTACACAAAAGAATTCGCGGCAGGCGTCATTTGTAACGCGGGTACGCTTGGTATCCTTATTCCGCCATCCATCGTGATGGTGGTGTATGCGGCGGCGACCGACGTCTCGGTTGGGCGTATGTTCCTTGCGGGTGTATTCCCGGGGCTGCTGGCTGGCTTCATGTTGATGCTGGGCATTTTCGTCTATGCCAAAGTGAAAGGCCTTCCCTCACAACCATTTGCAGGCATCAGGGAAATATTGTCCGCAGGCAAGGATGCCTTCTGGGGATTGTTCCTGATCATTATTATCCTTGGCGGCATCTACGGAGGCGTATTCACACCAACAGAAGCCGCCGCAGTTGCCGCGATGTACTCATTCTTCATCGCCAATTTTGTCTATCGCGACATGGGGCCGTTGAAGACTGTCGAGGGCCAGCAGAACCTCTCTGTTATTCAGAAGCCATCCGCAATCATTAGCGCCTGGTTTCACGAAGACACACGCAAGACCCTGTTCGAAGCTGGCAAGCTCACCATCATGCTGCTGTTCATCATCGCCAACGCGCTGATCCTAAAACACGTCTTAACCGAAGAGCGCATCCCGCAGGTGATTACCGAAGCGATGCTGGCAGCAGGTCTCGGCCCGATCATGTTCCTGATTGTGGTCAATTTCATTCTGCTGATTGGCGGTCAATTCATGGAGCCTTCCGGCCTGCTTATCATTGTGGCGCCACTGGTCTTCCCGATTGCGATTGAACTTGGCATCGACCCCATTCACCTTGGCATCATCATGGTGGTGAACATGGAAATTGGCATGATCACACCGCCCGTTGGCCTCAATCTTTTTGTAACGGCAGGCGTTGCACGAATGTCGGTCACCGATGTGGTGAAAGCGGCGCTGCCATGGGTGTCGATCATGTTCGTATTCTTGATTTTAGTTACCTATGTACCAACGATTTCTACGTGGCTCCCGACCCAACTCATGGGGCCTGAAATCATCACGAGATAAACAAAAAAAGCCCCGATTTCGCGGGGCTTTTACAACTCGACGTTATGGAGGCAGTCGGTTACTCAGCCGCTGCTGCACCATCTGTAAACTTGCCAACAGCACCTGCCATCTTGTTAAACGATTCATCCGCGCCTTCAATGTTGTAGCGTGCTTTGAGAGCTTGCGGGTCAAGATACCCAATTTTTGTTTGGCCACCTTCATCCCAGATCAACACACGGACCGGAAGATCAAGCCCGGCTTTGATATTCTGCTGCATAATCGGAGTGCCAATCGGAGGAGCACCAAACATAATCATGGTCGCTTCACCAAGTTCCAGACCGGCTTTCTCTGCACCGCGATGATGCTCAACACGCGCAAAAAGCTTTGGCGGCGCTTTTTCAATAATCGCAACCAGCTTATCAGCGGTGACTTTCACAGAGTTAGCGCTGTCTTTAATGACCCAGCCATCCTGCGCGAATGAGGCAATAGTGCTTCCTGCCAACACAGCAGCGCCAAGTACCATAGAAATTAGTTTGTTCATGAGTTGCCTCCTTAAAGAATCAGACAAGATACACATGGCGCGGGTTTATGACATTGACAAGGCGTTTCCGCCAATTCTGCGTTTTCCCACGTTCTTGAAAGTCATAGATTTTACAACAGCATAGAAAAATCGAACAAACCAAAGGCTAGGCTCAGGACCCACTAATTTGGTTAAAATGGTTGGAAGCTTATGAAATAGTGACGGTTTTCTATAGTTAACCATTCTTTTAAACTCGTAACTTATTCTGTTTCTAACGGAAATAAACGGGCGGAATAACTCAATTTATTGAGTGGGGCATAATGGAAATAGGCAATGAGATTTGGGACGAGGTGTTCAACACCGGTCCTGTAAGTATGTTTGTATGGGAAAACATCACGGGCGAATGGCCGGTTGTTAAAGTAACCCAAAATATCAAAACTCTGACCGGATGGAGTGATCAAGAATTTCTCGCTGGCGAAAAGAATTACGCAGACCTTATCCATCCGGACGACATAGAACGCGTAAATGCTGAAGAGCAGGCTTGGAAGGATTCTGGCGGCTCGGACAACATTAACATGGTTTACCGGATCGTTGATAAAGACAGTCAGATCAAACACGTTTCAGAGTACACCCAGACGATCAAAAATGGTGAAGGCACGATTACCCATCTTGTCGGATACATCATCGATGTAACCAATCATCAACTGGTGATCGAAGAGAAGAGGGTTGCTGAGAACGCAGATCGGGCAAAATCTGAATTTCTCGCCAACATGAGCCATGAAATCCGAACCCCGATGAACGGCGTGATGGGAATGGCAGAACTGCTTGCCACGACCGAACTTGATTCAAAGCAACGTATGTTCGCCGATGTGATCGTCAAATCAGGCAATTCATTGCTGACGATCATCAACGATATTCTTGATTTCTCGAAGCTCGATGCAGGTCAATTGGAACTGGACCCGGCACCCTTCCCGCTTGCTGAAGCAATTGAGGATGTGGCTACCCTGGTATCGAGCAAGGTTGCAGAAAAAGACCTAGAGTTGATCGTTCGCGTAGCTCCAGAACTACCCACGATGTTTGTGGGCGATGTCGGCCGCATCAGGCAAATCATTACAAACATCGTGGGTAATGCTGTGAAATTCACAGAGAAGGGGCACGTTTATGTCAATGTAACAGAGGCCAATCACATCAACGAGGGGACCAGACGGCTTAGGTTCGAAGTTGAGGATACGGGGATTGGCATTGCTAAAGACGATCTTGATCTTGTCTTTGAAAAATTCTCACAAGTGGATGCCTCTTCAAGCAGAAATCATGAGGGAACAGGTCTCGGTCTATCCATCACATCTTCGCTTGTTTCCCTGATGAACGGAGAAGTGGGCGTTGAAAGCACCGTTGGTCAGGGATCAACATTCTGGTTTGAAGTAGAGTTGGAAGCCCATGAAGGCGGGCAAAAGAAGACCTTACCGATTGATGTTAGCGGGTCAAAAATCCTAGTGGTCGATGACAACCAGATCAATCGGGCGATCCTTGCTGAGCAAATGCAATCCTGGAAGTTTGAAAGTGTTGGCCTCAGCTCCGGCGAAGAAGTCTTACCGTTTCTCAATGCTGCTGCCAATCAAGATCTCACCATAGATTGCATAGTGCTCGACTATCACATGCCCCGTATGAATGGTGTGGATGTCGTTAATCTTTTAAAAGCTGATGAGCGTTTCGCCGATGTGCCGATTGTGATGCTGACATCCGTCAATGAGACTGATGACAGACGCACATTCTCTTCGCTTGGCATTCAAGGCCACTTGGTAAAACCGGCGCGATCATCTCTCCTTCTTGAGACTATCATCCAAGTTATTCAAGAAGATCGCGTAAATGCGCAAGCAAGCACCGACCCCATAGATGCGAAACCTGTTCTACCGGAAGAAGCCTTGCCGACTCCTGAGATAGTGGGACCGAAAGACAAAGTCGACGTATTGGTTTGTGAGGACAACGAAGTTAATCGGCTCGTGTTCTCTCAGGTTCTTGAGGGAATGGACATAAGCTACGAAATGGCTGTAAACGGCAAACAGGGTGTAGAGTTTTATGAGAAATACTCACCATCTATGATCATTATGGATGTTTCCATGCCGGAAATGAACGGGCATGAAGCAACCGCAGCTATCCGTGACCTTGAGAAAGAGAACGGAACATATACGCCAATCTTAGGCGTTACCGCCCATGCGATCGTTGGCGACCGTGAGAAATGTTTGGAAGCGGGAATGGATGATTATCTGACGAAACCTGTTTCGCCCGATGCGTTGATGGAACGGGTCTCACATTGGTTGGGTTCTGAGAAAAACATTTCTGAGGCGCGCGCGTAACGCGTTGTATTGACAAAAGTCAAAGGACTTTTGTCATCCGAATCTCGAGATTGTCTTTGTATAAAACTCCTGAGCGAGTTGAAATCGTCTCTGCTTGCTTTCTTCATCATGCTTCGTTGCGGGAATAGTCTGTTCAAAATGCGTAAACCGGGACGTGATAAAATCCAGAATGAGCTGGGGAGGCTTGCCAGTTCCCAGTTCTCGGGTTTTAGCTTTCTGTGCCAGTAGGTCAGCAATCAAGAGACGCAATTCCTGATCAAGTTCGACCTCAGCAATCGCTTTGTTGAAGTCCATTGGCGGCAGTCTTTTATATTCGCTTTGCTCCATCCATTGCAGGGCAACCAGCGGACGCAGAATGTAGAAGAGTTTCTTGAGTTTGATTTCACCTGCTGCCGGATCATGGCGTTTCAACCCCGAACGGGCCAAACCAAGGTAGTGATGCGCAACGCGAATGGGCTCGACAATCTGGTCCAGTATCGTTTTCATTTCGGCGCGAAAACCGTCAACCTCTTCATAACAAATCGAAGAATCGGCCCATTCGCCGATCACAGCATTTCCGCCAAGTGCCAAAAGCAGCGCTTTTTTCAAATCCCAGCCACCAACATCCAAATCTCCCTCAATGGGAAATTCGATTACGTCCCTCTCGCCCTGCAGTAAAAGATGATCCCGAACAGGACGTGCATAGACAAAGCGGCAATCATAATCGCTGTCAGGTGAAGGAAACCCCCACGCACGACTCCCGCTTTCAATCGCAAACAAAATGGTTACGCCGCTATCACGCGCGCTATCAAGCCGCTTGCGAATGTCAGCAACGATCTCCGGATCGAAATCAGAAGGGAGAATTTGAGTTAGGCGCACTATACCCGGCGCTCAACCATCATCTTCTTGATCTCAGCAATCGCCTTCGCAGGATTGAGATCTTTCGGGCACGCTTGCGCACAATTCATGATCGTATGACATCGGTACAAACGGAATGGGTCTTCCAGATCATCCAGACGCTCGCCTGTTGCTTCGTCGCGTGAGTCTATCAACCAGCGATAGGCTTGCAGCAAAACCGCAGGCCCAAGATAGCGATCGCCATTCCACCAGTAAGACGGGCAGGAGGTTGAGCAGCATGCGCAAAGGATACACTCGTAAAGCCCGTCGAGCTTTTCGCGGTCTTCTTCTGATTGCAGCCATTCGGTGCGCGGCTGGTTGGAAACCGTTTGCAACCAAGGCTGAATGGAACGATGCTGCGCGTAGAAATTGTTCATGTCCGGCACAAGGTCTTTGACCACTTTCATGTGCGGCAGCGGGTAGACTTTAACCGAACCGGAAACCTCATCCATGCCCTTCGTACAGGCAAGCGTGTTGGTGCCATCAATGTTCATCGCGCAAGAGCCACAAATGCCTTCACGGCAGGAGCGGCGAAGCGTCAGGGTCGGGTCGACATTATTCTTGATCCACAAAAGACCATCAAGAACCATCGGTCCGCAATCGTCCATATCGACGAAATAAGTATCAACACTTGGGTTCTTTCCATCGTCCGGGTTCCAGCGATAAATGCGATATTCGCGCAGGTTCGTGGCACCATCCGGCTTTGGCCAGGTCTTGCCTTCAGAAATCTGCGAGTTTTTCGGGAGTGCGAGTTCAACCATTCTATTTCCTAATTCAAAGCCTGCTCAATTGCAGGACCCAGATCATTATTCTCTTCAATTCTCAACATACGCATATCGCGAACAGATGCAGCGAACCATCCAAAGCGCTTGGTCAGGTCCTGCGTTGCCAGCACGCAAGTCACTGCCGTCACACTATCATCACCAAAGTAAACGCTTCCCTGTTGCCAATCAAAACCATGTTCACGCAGTGCATTTCGGATATCCGTATAAGCGTTGCGCCAAGACCCTCCACCATAGGCCTTTTCCAAGGTCGTTGTGTCGAGATCAAAACTAATTGCATACATGCGCCCACTCCGCATTTGCTGATTATGTCCCATCATGCTCATGATGTACCATCCTTACTAATGAGACGACTTGTACACTCAATCAAATTGGCCCAACTGTACACTTGATGGAAATTTCCTCAGACAACTGCTGTAGAAGTCGCCGTTTATATGAATTATGATAACCCACTTCTTCAGCTACATTAATAAGAGGAACCGCCTCTTCCATTTTTGTTACATCTTCTGCGATCAAACCTGCCATAAACTTTTTGCTAGAATGGTCCAAATCTGCCAACTCTTTGCTTATACATTCGCAATCAATATTGTTATCAGGAAACCTTTGAACACATGCTGCTTGCAATTCCTCGTTACTGGTTACGAACATACTAAATGTCACAATTCCGAATACAGGGACGATAGCACCCATAATCAAAAACCGCGACAATCTCATCAATACACCCTTGCTTTTGGTGCGATTTTCTTAGGATCAATGCCGCCTTCATTATGGCCGAGCAGCGGATCGGTTTTCACACCGCGATAGGTAAGCTTAACCTTGCCCTTGGCATCCACCGTTGCAAGCGTGTGCTTGCGCCATTTCTTATCATCGCGGTCCGGATAATCCTCATGCGCGTGCGCGCCGCGGCTTTCTTTTCGCGCTTCTGCACCATAAACAGTTGGCAGAGCGGACAGCATCAGATTGTCGAGTTCCAGCGTTTCCACGAGGTCTGAATTCCAGATCATCGAGCGGTCAGAAACCTTGACGCTTGAATAGTTGGAGTAGACATCGCTCATGCGCTTACAGCCCTGCTTGAGCGTCTCATCGGTACGGAACACAGCCGCATCTTCCTGCATCGCCTTCTGCATGGAAAGGCGAAGTTCAGCCGTACCAATGTCACCATCTGCATGACGAAGACCATCGAAGCGATCCATGATCTTCTCTGACGCATGGGCATTCGGCATAGGGATCGCGCCTTCTTTGTCAACCACTTCGCCCGCCTTGATCGCAGCCGCACGGCCAAACACCACCAGGTCGATCAGCGAGTTTGAACCCAAACGATTTGCACCATGCACAGAAGCACACGCAGCTTCACCCACGGCCATAAGACCGGGGACCGTGCGGTCCGGATCTTTAGCAGTCGGGTTCAAGACTTCACCCCAATAGTTGGTTGGAATACCGCCCATATTGTAGTGAACCGTTGGCAGAACCGGGATTGGCTCTCGGTTCACATCAACGCCTGCAAAAATGCGTGCTGATTCAGAAATACCCGGCAGACGCTGCGCCAGTGTTTCCGGCGGTAGGTGGTTTAGGTGAAGGTGAATGTGATCTCCACCTTTACCCACGCCACGGCCCTCACGAATTTCCATCGTCATGCATCGCGAAACCACATCACGTGACGCGAGGTCTTTATAGGTCGGTGCATAGCGTTCCATGAAACGCTCACCTTCTGAATTGGTCAGGTAACCACCTTCACCGCGCGCGCCTTCTGTAATGAGACAACCTGCACCGTAAATGCCGGTCGGGTGGAACTGAACAAATTCCATGTCCTGCATTGGGAGACCAGCACGGGCAACCATGCCATTGCCGTCACCCGTACACGTATGCGCAGACGTTGCCGAGAAGTAAGCACGGCCATAACCACCTGTCGCCAAAACAACCATCTTCGCGTTGAAACGATGGATCGTGCCATCGTCAAGGTTCCACGCGATAATACCGGTACACACACCATCGTCTGACATGATCAGATCAATCGCGAAATACTCGATATAGAATTCCGCATTGTGGCGAAGCGATTGGCCATACAGCGTGTGCAGGATCGCGTGACCTGTCCGGTCAGCCGCCGCACAAGTGCGTTGCACGGGAGGCCCCTCACCATATTCGGTTGTATGGCCACCAAATGGACGTTGATAAATCTTGCCTTCTTCCGTCCGCGAGAACGGCACGCCATAATGCTCTAGCTCATACACCGCTTGCGGTGCTTCACGCGCCAGATATTCCATCGCGTCCACATCACCCAGCCAGTCTGAGCCCTTGACCGTGTCATACAAATGCCACTGCCAGCTATCCGGCCCCATATTGCCAAGAGATGCCGCGATGCCGCCTTGTGCTGCAACCGTGTGCGAGCGTGTCGGGAAGACTTTCGTTACACAGGCCGTAGACAAGCCCTGTTCTGCCATGCCGAGTGTTGCGCGAAGGCCGGAACCGCCCGCACCCACCACAACCACATCGTGGAAGTGATCGACGAATTCATAAGATTTACCGTTAGCTTTACCGTTGGTTGCCAAGTTAGCCTCCGAAGCCGAGTTTCAACACCGCAAAGGCACTCATAAGGCCAATGCTGATGCAGAAGAAATTGTTCAAAATAACAAGGGCAATCTTTTTGCCCTCAGAATGGATATAGTCCTCGATCACAATCTGCATACCCAGTTTCATGTGCCAGCAGACGGACAAAATGACGCCCAGCAGCATCAATGCCACAAACGGATTGGAAAGCGTGGATACCACTTCCGCGTGGCCGGAGCCCACAAGGCTGATCACCATCCAGATGAGAAAGAGAATAAGCGGAACGTTTGCAACTGCTGTCAGTCGCTGTTTCCAGAAATGGTCCGTGCCTTCCTTGGCAGAACCAAGACCTCGGACTTTGCCGAGAGGCGTGCGCATATCAGCCATGATTATTACCTCACTGCGTAAGCGATGATCCAAAGAAGGATCGTCGTTGAAACGGAAAACGCAAGCGTGGCCCAGGCAAGCTTGGTTGAGAAATGTTTGTCAAAGCCACGGCCCGTGTCCCACATGAAATGGCGAAGACCGCCAGCCAGATGATGCATCAGCGCCCAAGTGTAACCAAACAGCACAAGACGCCCAAACCATGACGCAAAAAACGCGTTGACCCACTCAAAATAAGCAGGTGCTGCAGCGGCTGCAAACAACCACCATGCAAACAGAAATGTGCCGAAATAAAGTGCCACTCCGGTAATGCGGTGCATGATGGACATGACCATGGTTGGAATGGGCTTGTAGATGGACAAATGCGGCGATAAGGGCCGTTTGTCCTGTAATTCTATGTTGGACATGAAGAGTTCCCGAGTTCCCGATTTTTGGGTTCGTGAACCTTTTAGAACGTCTGGTTGTGAAGGTCAAAACCTACGTTAGGAT
>CALLHT010000113.1 GCA_938009335.1 uncultured Rhizobiaceae group bacterium | reverse complement strand
CGGGAAGGGACGCGTATTCCTCACCTTTGTCATCTTGATAAACCCGGTTACCGTTCTGACGGGAACTGTCGCGCTTGTATGGTTGAGATTGAGGGCGAGCGCGTGCTTGCTGCGTCTTGTATCCGTAAACCGGCTGAAGGTATGGTTGTAAAGACTGATACGGAGCGTGCTGACAAGTCCCGCAAGATGGTTTTCGAGATGCTGGCAGCAGACATGCGCCCACGCGAAGAAAGCCCTGACGATCAATCTGATTTTTGGCTTTGGGCCGAATCGATGGGCATTTCCGGCTCTGACCGCTTTGAGAGCAAATTCGATGCGGGCCAACACGTGGAGTTTGATATCTCAAACCCGGCAATTGCGGTGAACATGGATGCGTGTATTGCCTGTAATGCGTGTGTTCGTGCCTGCCGTGAAGTGCAGGTGAATGATGTGATTGGGATGGGTGAACGCGGGTCTCATTCTGTTCCGGTGTTTGACCTATCAGATCCAATGGGTGTTTCTACCTGTGTCACCTGCGGTGAGTGTGTTCAGGCCTGCCCGACAGGCGCGCTTTATGAAAAGACGCTGATGGATGACGAGAACAAGAAGCGGGAAGTCAAAGACTTCGATAAAGAAGTCGATTCTGTTTGCCCATTCTGTGGTGTTGGATGTCAAACCACAATGCGCGTTAAAGATAACAAGATTGTTCAGGTGGATGGGCGAAATGGCCCTGCCAATGAAAACCGTCTCTGTGTGAAGGGACGCTTCGGTTATGATTACGTCATGAGCGAAGAACGTTTAACGAAGCCGCTTATCCGCCGTGACGATGCGCCAAAAGCAGGTGACATGGATATGCGCTTCATGAAAGTGGAGGACATCTTCCGCGAGGCATCCTGGGAAGATGCGCTGGAACTTGCTGCATCTGGTTTGAAGAAAATTCATGATGAGCGCGGCGGTCAGGCTTTAGCGGGATTTGGTTCTGCAAAAGGCTCGAATGAAGAAGCGTATCTCTTCCAGAAGTTTATTCGACAGGGTTTTGGCACAAATAATGTCGACCATTGTACGCGCCTTTGCCATGCATCATCTGTTGCTGCACTTCTAGAAGGCGTTGGCTCAGGTGCGGTTTCTGCACCATTCACAGACGCAAACAAGTCTGACTGCATGATCGTCATCGGCGCACGTCCAACGACAAACCATCCAGTCGCGGCGACCTATTTCAAGCAAGCGGCAAAAGAAGGTAAGAAACTGATCATCATGGATCCGCGCAAGCAGGATCTGATGCGTCATGCCTCTCATGCACTTCAATTCAAGCCTGGCACTGATGTTGCGATGCTCAACGCGCTATTGCACGTTATCGTCGAGGAAAAGCTCTATGACGAGCAGTATATTCAGGCGAATGTCAGTGGCTTTGAAGCGATCAAAGAAAAGGTAAAGGACTTTTCTCCAGAAGCGATGAGCGAAGTCTGCGGCATTGATGCAGACACATTGCGTGACGTTGCGCGTACTTACGCGACTTCTGAACGATCTATCATATTCTGGGGTATGGGTGTTTCGCAGCATACTCACGGAACGGACAATGCGCGTTGTTTGATCGCACTTGCTTTGATTACCGGCCAAGTTGGTCGCGAAGGCACTGGTCTTCATCCACTGCGCGGTCAGAATAACGTGCAAGGTGCATCTGATGCGGGCCTAATTCCGATGATGTATCCCGATTATCGCCTTGTTGAGCGCGATGACTTCCGCGAAGACATGGAAGATTTCTGGGGACGTCCTCTGGATCCGAAACGCGGTCTTACAGTCGTTGAAATCATGGATGCCATTCACGATGATCAGATTTCCGGCATGTATGTGATGGGTGAGAACCCGGCCATGTCTGATCCGGATCAAATCCATGCGCGCGGCGCACTGGCTAAACTTGATCATTTGGTTGTTCAGGATATCTTCCTGACTGAAACCTGCTGGCACGCTGATGTGGTTTTGCCTGCTTCAGCTCATGCTGAGAAGCTTGGTACGTTCACCAATACCAACCGTCAGGTTCAGCTTGGTCGTCCGGCGCTCGAAATGCCGGGTGAGGCGCGTCAGGATTGGGAGTTGATTGTAGAGCTTGCGAACCGTATCGGTCTTGAGTGGAATTATGCCCATGTGGGTGAAGTCTATACCGAGATGGCTGCGAAAATGAATTCGCTTAACTATATCACTTGGGAGCGTCTTAACAATGAAGATGTTGTTACCTATCCGGTTGATGAACCGGGTGGATTCGGCAATGAGGTGATCTTTACGGACGGATTCCCGACTGCTGACGGACGCGGTAAGCTGGTTCCTGCCGATTTGCTGCCGCCGGATGAAGTGCCGGATGAAGAATTCCCCATGGTTTTGACCACGGGTCGTTTGCTTGAACACTGGCATACTGGCGCAATGACAAGACGAGCATCTGTACTGGATGACCTAGAGCCGGAAGGCATTGCGGCCATGAACCGTCGCCAAATTGAGAAGCTTGGCCTCCAAGCCGGTCAGATGGTCGATGTGGAAACGCGCCGTGGTACAGTAACTGCCGTTCTTCGTGAAGACCGTGAAGTTGCTGACAACATGGTCTTTATTCCGTTCTGCTTCAACGAGGCGCCAGCTAACCGTTTGACTAATCCGCAACTTGATCCATTCGGTAAGATTCCGGAGTTCAAGTATTGTGCGGCAAAAGTGGGTGCGGCAGTTCGCAAAGAAGCGGCTGAGTAGTGCATTGTAATATTTGCTGAAATTAGCCCTGACCGCAAGATCAGGGCTTTTTTGTTTGGAGAATAGAAATGACTGTAGATGTTTCTGAACTCATTGCGCTGCGCC
>CALLHT010000112.1 GCA_938009335.1 uncultured Rhizobiaceae group bacterium | reverse complement strand
TGCGGTTGTGAGAACGTCGTCGAGTGTCAGGCAGAAGAAGCTGTCGATGTCATGAAAGCCGCACTTGCTTCAAACAAGATGACCATCATCGTTTGCAAATGCGAAAGCGGTAACATTCCGGTGCCTGTTATCGAGTATGATGCACCAGTTATCAAATATCGCTTTATGGAAGAAGTAAAAAAGAAAAACGCCTAAGCTTAGTTCAATCTGCGCAAAGTTTTGCGATGGTCGAGGGATAGAGTTTGTGTTCCTCGACCAAAACCCGCGCGGCGAGAGTATCAGGTGTATCGTCGTTCAGAACGGGCACTTCGGCCTGTGCTATGATCTCACCACCGTCCATTTCTTCACTCACGTAATGCACGGTGCAGCCATGGATTTTATCACCCGCCTTAATCGCTCGTTCGTGGGTATCGAGGCCTTTGTGTTTTGGCAGAAGGCTAGGATGGATATTAATGAGCGTGTTCGCGTAACGTTGCGTAAAATCACCGGACAAAAGACGCATATATCCAGCAAGGCAAATCAGGTCGATGTTATTTTCATCAATCGTTTCGATGATCGCCGCCTCGTGGTCGGCTTTTGAAGCATAGTCTTTACGTTCAAAGGCAAATGCAGCGATATCCGCATCCACAGCGGTTTCCAATCCCACGGCGTCTTCATTGTCCGAGATCACAATCGCTATTTCAGCCGGATAGCTGTCGTCCTGAGTAGCCCGCAAGATTGCTTCCATGTTGGAACCGCGGCCGGAGATGAATACTGCCAGGCGTTTGCGTTGCATCAGATCAGCTCCATTCAAGCATTCCGGTATAGGAGACTTCCTCCGGAGTATTACCCGTCAAAACACCCAGTTCGGTGACTGTTTCTCCCTGTGAGGCGAGCACCTGTTTCACTTGATCAGCCGATGCCGGATCTACGATCACCACCATGCCGATGCCGCAGTTGAACGTGCGCAACATTTCCTCTGGCTTCACACCTCCAGTTTTAGAGAGCCAGCCAAAAACGGGAAGGGGCTTTACAGCATCCAGATTGATTTCGGCGCCAAGGTTTGAGGGCAGCACACGCGGAATGTTTTCTGTAAAGCCACCACCGGTAATGTGTGCCATGGCTTTTACCGCACCCGTTTCGCGAATAGCAGCAAGGAGCGGCTTCACGTAAATGCGTGTTGGCTCAATCAGGGCTTCTCCCAAAGTTTTTCCGTCCTCAAAAGGAGCAGGATCGCTCCAGCTTAGCTTGGCATGTTCCAGAATTTTCCGCACAAGTGAGAAACCGTTTGAGTGAACACCCGATGACGAAAGCCCCAGAATGAGATCGCCTTCCTGAATGTCTTCGCGTGGCAGGATGCCATCGCGCTCAACTGCTCCTACGGCGAAGCCTGCAAGGTCGTAATCACTGCCTGAATACATTCCTGGCATTTCTGCCGTTTCACCACCAATCAACGCGGCTCCCGCCTGGCGGCATCCATCGGCAATGCCGTTGATGATGTTGGTAGCACTTTCCAATTCAAGCTTGCCGGTCGCCAGATAATCTAGAAAGAACAAAGGTTCCGCGCCTTGCACCACAAGATCATTCACGCACATCGCTACAAGGTCGACGCCCACCGTGTCATGAATGCCGGTTTCAATTGCGATCTTCAGTTTGGTTCCAACACCGTCATTCGCGGCCACAAGAACAGGATCTTTGAAACCCGTCGCGGCAAGGTCAAACAGGCCACCAAATCCGCCGATTTGCGTGTCAGAACCGGACCGTGCTGTAGACCTTACCGCGGGCTTGATTGCCTCAACCAGCGCGTTGCCTGCATCAATATCAACGCCTGCATCCGCATAGCTCAGCCCGTTCCCGCCGGATGTTGAAGTGGAAGACATGAGAACCCATTTCCTGTTTGGTAGACTATGAACAAAGAATCTGAGATCAAGTACCACATTATCACGTGGGGAGGGAGTGTCCGATGGACGAGAATCTGGGCATAAAGGTAAGACAGCAGGTTTATTTCTGGATCATCATGCTCACGGCATTCCTAGGCTTTGTCTGGGTTTTTGCTGATGTTCTGCTACCGTTTATCGCCGGTATGGCGCTTGCTTATTTCCTTGATCCGGTTGCAGATCGGCTCGAGAAGATGGGAGCAAGCCGGATCGTTGCCACCGTCATTATCCTTGCCGGTTTTCTTGTCTTTTTTGTTTTGTTCCTGATGATCCTTGTTCCTATTCTCGCCAATCAGCTTGCGGGGTTCATGGAGCGTTTGCCCGATCTTGTCAGCAAATTACAGGCGCTGATCGCATCCACAGAAAGCACCTGGTTGCGTGATCTTATTGGGGTTGAAGGAAAATCTCTGCAAGCTTCGATCAATGATCTAATGAAACAAGGGGCGGGTTGGATCGCGACTGTGCTTCAACAGATTTGGGCTTCTGGTAAGTCGCTGGTGAACGTCTTGTCCTTATTGGTTGTGACACCCGTCGTTGCCTTCTACCTTCTGTATGACTGGGATCATATGGTGGAGCGGGTCGATAGCTGGTTGCCAAGAGATCACCGTGAGACGATCCGAGGCATCATGGGAGATATTGATTCCGCTGTTGCAGGCTTTGTGCGCGGGCAGGGAACAGTCTGCTTGATCCTTGGTTTGTTTTATGCGGCGAGCCTCACCATCATCGGCTTGAACTTCGGACTGTTGATTGGCCTGTTTGCCGGATTGATTTCGTTCATTCCTTTTGTCGGGTCAATCATCGGTTTCCTGCTATCCGTGGGCGTTGCATTGGTTCAGTTCTGGCCGGAATATCTGCCGATCATTCTGGCGGCGGTTACTTTCTTCATCGGGCAATTTTTGGAGGGCAACATCCTTCAGCCGAAACTGGTGGGTGAGAAAGTTGGGCTTCACCCCGTTTGGTTGATGTTCGCATTGTTTGCCTTTGGCTCACTGTTTGGCTTCACCGGAATGCTGATTGCGGTGCCGGCTGCTGCAGCTGTTGGTGTGGTGGCGCGCTATGGCATTGGTCGATATCTCGACAGTGACTACTATCATGGTGAGAAACAGGCCAAGAAGCCTGCGACACGCGCGCGAAAAAAGACTTCTTGACGAACGGGCCTGATTTCCACACAAGCAAGGCATGGGAACGTCCGACAAAAACTTGCCGTCACAATTGCCGTTCGATTTAGCGCTTGCACCCGCAACCAAGCGTGATGATCTGATCGAAAGTTCTGCAAACTTGATGGCAATCAACATGATTGATTCTTGGCCGGATTGGCCAGGTTCAGTAACCGTGTTGGCGGGCCCCGTTGGTTCTGGAAAATCTCATATTGCTTCCGTTTGGGCAGAAATGGCGGATGCCAAAACCTACGATGCGTCATCCCTCAACAGAAACTCTGAGCAGGCAATTGCCGAGGCTAATACCGGATGCAATCTTCTGATTGAAGATGTGGGGCAGACTGAGATTGATGAAACGACACTTTTTCATCTGTTAAACTCGGTCAAACAGGCATCTGGCTTTCTTCTAATCACATCGCGTTCTTGGCCCAGAGAATGGGATATCTCGCTACCGGATTTAAAATCCCGCTTACTCGCTGCCCAACTGGTTGAATTGCAAGAACCCGATGACATGCTGATCAAAGAAGTCATGGCAAAGCTTTTTGCTGACCGCCAGCTTAAAGTAGAGCCGCATATTATCGAATATTGCGTTTTGCGAATGGAGCGCTCGCTTGATTCAGCGGCTCGTTTGGTGAAGGCGATGGATGAAGAAGCACTCGCGCGGAAATCCGTAATTACCCGGTCCACGGCAGCTTCTGCGCTCGAACGCTTGGGCATGGCATAAATCCGTCATCTTGATGGTCTAGCTCTGTTCAATTCGCATTAACCACATCCTGAATCATTTTCCCGATCGCCACCAAAATTTTAGACTGGTTGTGGTATCTTTGCGCCAAGGACAAGGGTAACAATGAACGAGTTTTCGATAGATTTTCCGTCAGGTATTCTGGGTGACATGGATGCGTCGCGGGTTGATCTGTTTTCGGATCCATCACGGTTTGAGAACCGGGAACTGTCTTGGCTCGAGTTCAATCGGCGGGTTCTGGAAGAAGTAAAAAACCCAAACTATCCGCTTTTGGAACGGATCCGTTTCCTGTCAATTTCTGCAAGTAATCTGGACGAATTCTTCATGATCCGTGTTGCGGGTCTTGTTGCGCAGGTCAATCAGAATGTCACGAAGCGTTCTGATGATGGTTTGACTCCCAGAGAACAAGTTGAAGCTGTTCAAGCCTTTATTGATCACTTACAAGCCGACCAATTGGCTTACTGGAATGAATTACAGGGTGAACTCGCTGCAAATGGTATTCATATCGCGTCGCAATCGTCCTTGGATGAACCAGAGGCGGTGTGGCTGGAAGACTATTTCATGTCGAACCTGTTCCCGGTGTTGACACCTCTTTCTATGGATATGGCGCATCCATTTCCATTTATTCCGAACCTCGGCCACGCATTGGTTTTCGACCTTGAAAGAGAGACCGATGGTAAGCCAATGAGCGCGTTCTTGCGCCTCCCAAGCGGCATGTCACGCTTCATTCGTTTGCCGGAACGCGCTGAAAAAGAGATCCACCTGATCCGGTTGGAAGAGGTGATTGAGCGGTTTATCACTCGCTTTTTCCCTGCGCACAAAATCAATGGCTATGGCAATTTTCGCGTGATTCGAGACAGCGACCTTGAATTCGAGGAAGAAGCAGAAGATTTGGTGATGACGTTTGAGACGGCGCTAAAACGTCGACGACGTGGAACTGTAATCCGGGTAGAAACAGATCATAACATGCCGGATCACCTACGTGAGTTTGTACTGCGCGAGTTGAGTGTCGAAGGAAAGCAGGCGGCTGTCGTGGGTGAGATGCTTGCGCTTAACAATCTTTCTGAGATCGTTGCCCTGGACCGGGATAAGTTAAAGTTCCCGTCCTATGATGCCCGCTTTCCGGAGCGCGTTCGTGAACTAAATGGCGATTGTCTTGCTGCTATCCGCCAGAAAGATTTTCTGGTCCATCACCCTTATGAATCGTTCGATGTTGTCGTTCAATTTCTAAAACAAGCTGCACGCGATCCTGATGTTCTTGCGATCAAACAAATGTTGTATCGCACGTCCAACAATTCACCGATTGTTGCGGCTTTGATTGAAGCAGCAGAGAACGGAAAATCGGTCGTTGCGATCATTGAACTCAAAGCACGATTTGACGAAGAGGCAAATATTCGTTGGGCACGTGATTTAGAGCGCGCCGGTGTGCAGGTTGTGTTCGGTTTCCTGGGGTGGAAAACACATTCAAAGCTGAGTCTTGTTGTAAGACGCGAAGACAGTGGCATCCGAAACTACGTTCACATCGGAACAGGGAACTATCATCCGATCACTGCGCGCCTTTATACGGATCTCTCGTACTTTACGTCTGATCCAAAAATCGCGATGGATGTGGCGAAAGTCTTCAACTTCACAACGGGCTATGCAGAGCCGGATGAGCTCGAAACCTTGGTAATCTCGCCATCGCATTTACGCAAAACGATGCTCAAGCATATCGAGGACGAGATAGAGCATGTGAAGAACGGACGTCCCGGTGCAATCTGGGCAAAGATGAATTCGCTTGTCGATCCCGAAATCATAGATGCGTTTTATCGCGCAAGTCAGGCCGGAGTGAAGATCGAACTGATCGTGCGCGGGATTTGCTGTCTGCGTCCAAAGGTTGTTGGTCTGTCTGAAAACATAAACGTAAAATCCATAATCGGGCGTTTTCTCGAACACAGCCGCATTTTTTGTTTTGGCAATGGCAGTGAAATGCCATCATCGGATGCAATCATCTATATGGGGTCAGCAGACCTGATGCCGCGTAATCTTAATCGCCGTGTCGAAACGCTTGTTCGTCTTGAAACCAAAACCGTTCGTGAACAGGTGTTGGATCAGATCATGCTGGCCAATTTATTGGATCGGGATCTGAGTTGGGAAATCCTTCCCGATGGCACTTCACGTAGGATAAACAAAGCTTCGGATGGTAATTCGTTCAATTGTCAGACATACTTCATGACAAATCCAAGTCTATCTGGCCGGGGGGAGGCCCTTAAGAACGATGCGCCAAAAGGGTTTTTCGATAGCGAGCCTTCTTAGGTTTCGCGATAAAAACGAGGCAAGAGGCAGGCTGGGACAACGCCAACCCGTTGCCATCATTGACATTGGTTCCAACTCCGTTCGGCAGGTTGTTTTTGAAGGGCAAACCCGCGCGCCTTCCGTGTTACACAACGAAAAAGTAGCCTGTGGCCTAGGCAAAGGTGTAGCCAAAAATGGTCGTTTGGATGATGAAGCAGCTGATCGCGCGTTAGCTGCCATCCGCCGTTTCAATTTGTTGAGCAAACAATTGAACGTTGCTGAAACCCATGTTCTTGCCACAGCCGCTGCGCGAGAAGCGGAAAATGGCCCTGCGTTCATAGATGAAGTTGAGAAAATTTGCTGCAACAAGGTCAATCTATTGACTGGCCGCGAAGAAGCAAAATTTGCAGCACTGGGCGTAAAATCCGGCTTCTATCAACCGGAAGGAATTGCGGGCGATCAGGGAGGTGGTTCGACTGAACTTGTTCCAGTAACGAATGATACGGAATATAATGGGGTAACCACGCCTCTGGGGGCTTTGCGTCTTCAAGAACTGGCGAAGGGCGATGCATCAGTTGCGAGAAAGATCGCCAAGAAAACCCTTGCGGAATTAAAAGTCGAATGGCCCGGCAAAAAACGTGTTTTCTATGCCATTGGAGGCACATGGCGCTCGTTAATTCGTCTCTACATGTTGGAGAATGATTATCCGATTGATGTGCTTCATGGCTTTTCTGTCAAAGCGTCAAAGCTCTACACCTTTTGCGAACGGGTCATCGAAGAGAAAGAAGATAGGTTTGAATTTCTTGATGAGATTTCGAAAAACCGAAAGCCATTGCTGCCCTATGGTGCTGCGGTCATGGTTGAGTTGATTGATCGATTGGGAATAGAAGAAATCGCAACTTCCGTGGTGGGCTTGCGTGAAGGCTATCTGTATTCACTGCTTGATGATGAAATCAAGAACAGAGATGCGCTCATAGAAGCAACGGCAGAGCTTTCGCTTCTTCGTGCGCGCTCGCCAGCACATTCGTCTGAACTGGCCGACTGGACGGATACAGCCTTTGAGTTTCTTGAACTGGAAGAAACGCCAAACCAGAAACGATGGCGTCATGCGGCGTGCAATTTGGCGGATATTGTCTGGCGATCCGCGTCTGATTTTCGCGCCGAACAAACACTAGGCATCATCAACAATGCAGGCTTCAACTCCATCAGCCATGAGGGTAGGGCCTATTTGGCGCTTGTCACCTATCATCGCTATCAGGGGTTGGGTGCGAAGAAACAACCGCCGCCCGTTGCTGAACTGGCTTCAGAGGCATCAGAGAAAAAGGCTCGTATTCTCGCTGCGATGTTTAGAATGCTCTACATGTTCTCCGCTGGCGAACCGGGCGTTCTACCCTCCATTGGATTAACAAGAACGCTTACAGGAACACTGGCCATTCAACTGCCTGAGCACTTGAGCGATATGGCAGGCGAGAAACCCAAAACCCGCATAGAACAGTTTGCGCGAGAGCTTGATGAGGATGTCGAGATTGTGGTCTCAAATCCCGACTAATCCTCTCGCTCAAACCGTTTAGACTTTTTGGCCTAAAAGAGCTGCAAGTTGTTCTTTGCCTTTTTCGCCGGAAGACAGGAATTGTGTTTCTGTTGTCCCATCTGCGCGCTTAACCGAAATTGGAATAGCGTTGCCGTCGAAAACAGAATCCCAGTCTTCGTGACTGCCAGAGTTTTGTACCTGTTGTGGCTTTTGCTCTGTGCTTTGAGCACGTTTCCCAAAACTTTGAGCGTTCTGGTTTGCCGCTTCTGAAGCAGCTGTTTCGCTAGGTGATGAAGCAGTGTCTTTGGCTGGTTTTCTGAAGAAGTTCACCCAAATCACGAAGGCAACGAAGGCGCCTACGGTGTAAAACGGGAAATAGTACAGGCTTGCAAATAGCGCCCCAAGCAAAAGTAGTTTCATTGTGTTTCTCCACCCAATAGTTGAATGAAGCATACGCAAGAGGCGTTAAATTGAATTGCTAGGGAAAATTAAAGTTTTAGGAAATCTGGATAACCTGAACTTTACGGTTTTCATAGCCGAGTGCAATTTGACCATTCTTTAGGTCCAGCGCACGATTTCCGAATAGCTCCCGACGCCAGCCTTTAAGCGCTGCAACATCTGCATTGTCATCCGCTGCAATCTTTTCAAGGTCATCAACCGTGGCGATGATCTTTGCAGCAACGCCGTGTTTCTCAACGGTGAGCTTTAGAAGCACTTTCAGCATTTCGGTTGCTGCGGCACAGCCTTCCGGCATTTTCTTCTGTAGCGGAAGTTTTGGAAGCTCGTCGTCAGGGATTGCTTTTGCATCAGCAATTGCCTCAAGCAGGCCATCACCATACCGGTTTTTGTCAAAACCACGGGAGAGCGAACGAAGGTTCATCAACTGCTGAATGTTGGATGGCCCACGCGCTGCAATATCGTAAATTGAATCGTCTCGGATAACGCGTCCACGCGGAACGTTTTGCTCCCGCGCTGTGATCTCACGCCATTCTGCAACCTTCTTCAAGATTGCGAGTTCGCGAGGTTTACGCGCGCGCATCTTAAGGCGCTGCCAAGCATTCTCCGGTGGCATGTCATAGGTGAGGGGAGAGGTCAGGATTTCCATTTCTTCACTCACCCAACCACTGCGGTCTTGCTCCTCCAGATTGGCTTTCAACGCCAAATACACATCCCGCAAATGCGTTACATCAGCCAAAGCATAGTTAAGTTGCTTGTCACTCAAGGGCCTCTTGGACCAATCGGTAAAGCGGGAAGATTTGTCGATATGCTCACCAACAATGCGCTGCACCAATTGGTCATATGAAATGGAATCACCATATCCGCACACCATGGCAGCAACCTGAGTATCAAACACGGGATGCGGGATCATGTTCGCAAGGTTGTATATGATTTCAATGTCTTGCCGCGCGGCGTGAAACACTTTGACAATTGACTCATCGCCCATCAGCTCAAAAAACGGCGCAAGATCAATTTCCTCTGCTAATACATCGATGATCCACGCATCATCGCGCGTTGCCATTTGGATCAGGCAAAGCTTCGGCCAGAACGTAGTTTCCCTTAGAAACTCAGTGTCCACCGTGCAAAACTTGTGTTTCGCAGCGCCTTTGCAAACGGATTGGAGGGTTTCAGTGTCAGAAATAATCTTCATCGCGGCGTTATAACCAAACTGTTAACGCTTGTCTTCTATAAATAATCCACTTCCATTTTGATAGGGGCAGTAGAATGTTTAGAGCAATTTTAGTGATATCATTGACGGTTCTGTTCGCAATAACTGCTCAAGCTCGTGAAGCATTTTACAAAGATGTAGATGAGGCATATTTGAACGTAAGATACAGCGTTCAGGAATTGATTAAAAATCACGGGTGCCAAGATGTTTCTGCCCACTTCATGAAAAATTTGGGTTCTCCTGAAAAACACATTCGTTTTGCTACTCAACGCTTCGTTCAGCAACTTATATTCTACTCGGAGGAGAATATAGGATGCGCCATTTCAAAGTCTGTTGTGGCACGGGGCGTGATCGAGAATTTTGTGGAAGTATCGGATGTCGCGGATTTGAAAGAGAGCGAGCAAAAATATTTGAAGCGGTCTCAATCAAGTTCAAGGAACTATTTGGAAGAGGCATTAAAAGGTTCATTCGGTTCTAAATGGTTGGAGGAGGCTGCAAAAACACTAAGGCCGCCACTTGCTGTAGAGAATGCGTTCTCGAATTTGATCTGTTCTGATGTAGAATACACTGGCTCACAAAGTATCCTTGAGGATGTCTTGTTGGAAACATCCGCCCAAAGCGACCGAGAAATTAAATTCAAAATGGCTAGATTGAAAAACCGTCTACAGAGAAAATGCAAAAGTGAACTTAAACATGCCACCACAATGAGCCAAAAAATGGTCTGCATGTGGACGTATTTTGCGGTTCAGAATACTGAAAAAGCTGATTACCTTCACTTTCCACCCAGTATGGAAGATTTATACAAAAGCTATGGGAAATTAAATCCTTCAAACTTTGAACGCGTATTTTCATCTCCAATTCCAGAAAATGAATTTTCTGAAAACGAGTTTTTGCAAGAATTCCCGCAAACCTCAAAAATCGGAATGTTTACAAGAAGGTTCCAGTTATTCTTGCTTAGTAAAATTGTTGAGAGTTGTGAAACACGGTTTTCAGAAAAAGTTATCGCAGAAATCCAATCAGAAAGCCGTTCGGTTCAAACCTCTACAATACAGGAATTCGGTCTACGACTTGAAAGTGTTCGAAACTAGCAATTTTTGAATCCCTTGACAAATGCCCCCTTAAATGTGTTTGTCCCGCCAACTGTTCTGAACATCTGATTTGCGCCGACGGGCCGATCAAAAAATCTTGGAAATTGCAATGACTGTTTCTCTTAGCGAACGCTATCGTTCTCATACTTGTG
>CALLHT010000111.1 GCA_938009335.1 uncultured Rhizobiaceae group bacterium | reverse complement strand
GTTGTCCGGCAGACGTCTTGATCTGCTTGAACCTTCGCCTCTTGATGTGGAAATCGACGATATTGCCCATGGCCTTGCGCGTGTGGCGCGGTGGAATGGGCAAACCCACGGCGAACACGCCCTTAGCGTTGCGCAACATTCGGTCATTGTCTGGCAAATCTTCTGCGAGCTTTTTCCAAAGTCCACACCCGATGAAGAACTGGTGGCGCTGCTTCACGATGGGCCGGAATATGTGATTGGCGACATGATCTCACCGTTCAAGGCCGTTCTTGGTGGTGAATATGAAGGCGTTGAAAACCGCCTGCAGGAAGCCATTCACCTGCGCTATTCACTGCCTGCGCAAACACCGAAAGCCTTAAAAGCGAACATCAAAAAGGCTGACTCAATCAGCGCCTATTTTGAGGCGACAGAGCTTGCAGGCTTTGCGCAAGCAGAAGCTCGCAAATTCTTCGGCACGCCGCGCGGGTTCACAGCAGAAGCCCTAGGCATGAAACCGCTATCCGCCTCGGCCTCGCAGGCTCTGTTTCTGGATGCGTTTGAGAGAATTGAACGCAAGCGCAAGAACCATGGCTGAAACCCCACGCATCGAAATTGGGTTGAATGCGGCGATTGTCGCGATTGACGAGGGTAATCCATCAATTCTGAGAGCGTCAAACCAAAGCGCGCCTGCGCTTGATGCGCTTCCCTATGGGCGGTTTGACCCACTGGCTCATCGCACGATGGAAGAAGGCTTGCGCAGCCTTGCAGAAGAACAAACTGGACTGCGCCCCGGCTATGTGGAGCAGCTTTATACCTTTGGAGACCGAGGCCGCGCGCCCATTGCAGGCGATGAAAGCCCGCATGTGGTTTCCGTCGGCTACCTTGCTTTAACGCGCAAAACGGAAGACCCGCAATCAAGCCAAGCACAGTGGCGAAACTGGTATGATTATTTTCCGTGGGAGGATTGGCGTCACGGGCGCCCTGCACTTTTGGATGATGCCATCATCCCAGCATTGAAACGATGGGCGCAAACCCATGACGGAAACCCGGCAACGCATAGCCTTGATCCGGTTTCGCGGGTTCGCATTGCCTTTGGCCTTGATGATGCCAATTGGGAAGACGATCTTGTGTTGGATCGCTACGAGCTGCTCTATTCGGCAGGGCTCATTTCTGAGGCAATCGCGGATGGTCGTATTTCAGAAACCGCTATCACCCCACCGCCGGGTCACGCCATGGTGCATGACCATCGCCGAATTTTAGCAACAGCGATTGCAAGACTGCGGGGCAAGTTGAAGTATCGCCCGGTGATTTTCGAACTTATGCCCGATACGTTCACGCTGTTTAATTTGCAGCGCACGGTGGAGAGTATATTCGGCCGAAGCGTCCACAAACAGAACTTCCGCAGACTGGTTGAAAACGCGCAATTGGTGGAACCGACCGGGGCGCACCAACAGGCAACAGGCGGCCGCCCCGCCGCTCTCTTCCGGTTCAGAAGTGAGATACTGAAAGAACGCCCAGCTCCTGGGCTGAAGGTAGGACGGGGGTAATGGTTGGCACCTCAATAAACGCTAAAAAACACTGATGCTATGCGCCGTAACTTGCGATTTCTGAGCCATATTAATTTATCAAAAAACATAAGAGGCTGACCAAGATAAGAGTTTCGTTTTTACTTGGACCACCGACTTTTCGGCAGCATTTAACAAAATACAAACCAATACGGTGAAAGTGGTAGCGGTATAATAAAACCACCCCCTTAACTCTTCGTTTCGCTCACGGACGGTGTGATCTGCCGTTTTGCAATTTGTAATTCGCGGTGAGAGATATAGGTGATTGCCGTCACGATTACGGCACCGCCCAATAGCACGTATGGGTCTACCGCTTCGCCAAACAGGAATATTCCGATCAGCACAGCCCAAACCAGTTGAAGATAGCTTACCGGCTGAGTGACTGTTATCGGCGCTGAGGCAAATGCTTTCGTCAGCGTATAATGTCCGACCGTTGCAAGCACGGCGGTTACCGCCAACCAGACTAACTCTTCTACGGTTGGCGTGCGCCATTGCAACATAGCTCCAGGAAAAAGCATGATCGTACAGAACAGCGAAAGCATGGTGACAATCTCCAACGGTGACGAACGACCTGTAAACTGCTTTGCCAGGAGAAACGAAATCGCAAACATGGGTGCGGCAGAAAGCTGTGCCAATTGTCCCCACCCCACATCCTGAAAGCCCGGACGGATGATGATAAACACACCCAACAGCCCCACTACTACGGCCATAAAACGGTGGATGTGCAACCGCTCACCCAGAAACAGAGCTGCACCTATTGTGACAAAAATTGGCGCAGTATAGCCGATAGCCGTCACCTCAGCGATCGGAATGCGCGCCATGGCATAAAACCACAGCATCACCGCGATGCTATGCACCAACCCGCGAATGGCATAGAGCTTGAGATTGCTTTTATAACTGCGGGAAACAATTGCTGAATAGAGAAACGGCAACATCAAAATGAGGCCAAACAGATAACGGATGAATGCTGCTTCAATGGCAGGCATATCTGAGCCAAGATGGCGCACAATCCCCGTTACACCAGCAAACAACATGCCGGTAATGATCATCCAGCCAATTCCCTTGAGGGTTTGCTGCAGTTGAGGCGTGGTAGACACAGGCAGAAAACTCCAGAGGAAAACAGAGT
>CALLHT010000110.1 GCA_938009335.1 uncultured Rhizobiaceae group bacterium | reverse complement strand
AACATCTTCTTCTCCCTTGAAAATCTATGGCTAAAGGTAACGTGTAAAAGACAAAGGTCAAAACGAAGTGACCCATATTTTGATCACTTTTCGTTTAACGTTAAAAAGCTGTTACCGTTTTCTGGAAAGGGCTTGCGCCTCCAAACACAAGGCAAGAAGCGTTGTTCCAGTCAATGAGGGAGCCGCATCGGCCTTTTGCCTGCATTCAAAGAATGTGCCATCAAGCCTGGTAAGCGCTCGGCCAATCCGTTCCAGAGGCCAAATTCCTAGCGCTCGTTTCACCGCATCTTTTCTTGAGAAATGAATCGGAGGTCTGGCACCGTCAATCACTGACGATGCGGGTTGACGTTTTTGCTCAACTTTACTTCTGGCAAGATGCAAAAACTGAAAGTGCCGAAGTACAGCCCATGTAATCATATCGGCTGAATTGCCCGCTTCAATGGCTTTCGGCAGAACTTCTTGCAGCCGCGCAGCATTGCCGACACTCACGGCATCAATCAATTCATCCATTACAAGTTTGGAAGCGTCTCCCATGATATTGCGGACATCCTCCACGGTGACCATATCACGGCCACTACAATACAAAGCAAGCTTTGCAAGTTCGCCTCGCGAAACCATGCGATTGTCGCCTAGCAAAGACTTCACAAACACTCTGGTTTCACGATCAATCTTCAAATTTTTGCTGACGATTTCCTCATCAATCAACTGCTCAAGTGCGCTATCAAGGTCCTGATAACAGGCAATGCATAGGGCATTTGGACTTTTTGACAGTTGATTGAGCAAGCCGGAGTTTCGTTTCAGATCACCGCTTTCAATGAGAACGATTGCATCTTCGGGCGGCGTTTGCAGAAGAGGCTTAATCGCTTTCCCCAAGTCGCGACGGGTAGTGCCAGATACCCGTATCAGCCGCGCGCCTCCGAACATCCCTATCGTATGCGCTTCATCCGCCAAACGTGCGCTATCAGCCGCCGCATCATCTGCATCCAATCGAATAAGGCAAAACGGATCAGCGAGATCAACACCAGAGTGACTGGCAATCACATCAGCACGTTCTGTCACCAACCCCTGATCAGGACCGTAAAGGAGTATGACTTTCTGATTGAAATGCGGCTTGGCCATATAGGCAGAAATATCGCGCGCTTTGGTAAGCGCTGCCATTATGATCCAGCGCTGTTTAGATCTGACGCAATCGCCAAACGTATCGCTTCCGCTGCTTCTCTAGCGGCACGATTCTCGGCATCTCTGATCGCCCGATTATTGGCAAATACCTGTCCTGTCCGGTCATAGGAGGCAATCGCCTGACGCTGGCCACTTGTGATCACTTCGCCAGAAGCATTCTCTACCAGATCATAACTGACTGTAACTGTGACGGTACCTGCCGTTGAATCGCGAACCGTCGGAATAGACGCTAGCGACCTGTTTACCCATGTCACCCGAATACGCGCTTCGTGGATTTTATCAACCGAAGGTCCACCACCATTAAGGAGGAAAAGAAGATGATTTCGAACCTGCTGTGCAACACGGGAATCTACTTGCGATACGCCTACCGAAGCAAGCCCGCCTGATTTAGCCACATTAGAATTGCTACCATGGAGTGGTTGGAACTGGCACGACGCTAAAAGCAGAAAAACAAACAGCACACCAAAATTCTTGGCAATACTGACAATTTTCTCGATATGATCAGACAACAACATTCACAATTCTCTTCGGCACCACGATAATTTTCTTTGGTGTTTTACCATCCAGATACTTCACTACCACATCCAGTTGCAAAGTTGCAGCCTCAATTTCATCCTTGTTCGCATCTGGTGAAACTTCTAAATCCGCGCGCTTCTTGCCATTGATCTGAATCGGCATAGTAATCACATCATCCTTAGCCAAATCAGCATTAAACTGCGGCCAAGCCTGCTCGGAAACCAACCCTTTACCGCCCATTGCTTCCCAACATTGTTCAGCCAGATGCGGCATCATTGGGGCAATACATTGCACCAAAACAGAAAGCCCCTCTTTCAATGCAGCTTTTTGCTCAGCATCAGCATCGTCCGCTTTTACCGAAGAAAGCGTATTCACATATTCATAAATACGCGCAATCGCCCGATTGAAACCGAGGCGTTCGATATCTTCACCAATCGCTTTAAGTGTCTTATGCGTGATTTTGCGAACATCGTTTGTATTAGAAGTCTCTGGAAGATCTATCTTGGCGAGTTCTCCACTCCACGTTGCGACCAGTCGCCAAACACGCTGAACAAATCTGTGAGCACCTTCGGCACCCGCATCGGTCCATTCAACATCACGATCAGGCGGAGAATCCGATAGCATGAACCAACGCGCTGTATCTGCGCCATAGGTTGCAATAATCTCATCAGGGTCCACAGTATTGCGCTTAGACTTCGACATTTTCTCAATGCCACCGATTGGCACTTCTTCACCATTGTCCAGGCGTGTTGCCACGCGTTTTCCATCGGCCTCGCGGATATCCAGCTCTGATGGCTGAAACCACCCCATTCCCTGCGAACCGTAAGTCTCATGAACCACCATGCCTTGCGTAAACAAGCCCTTGAACGGTTCTTTGATATCCATATGCCCACCAATCGACATTGCGCGCGCAAAGAAACGCGAGTAGAGCAAATGCAAAATTGCATGTTCAATCCCACCAATATATTGGTCGACCGGCAGCCACTTATTCGCAGCTTCAGGGATCGTCGGATTTTCTGCTGTCGGCGTCACGAAGCGTGCAAAATACCAGGACGAATCGACAAATGTATCCATGGTATCGGTTTCACGTTTCGCTGGTTTCCCGCAAGACGGACAAGGCACATCACGCCAGGTAGGGTGGCGATCCAAAGGATTACCCGGAACATCAAAGGTGACATCATCAGGTAGTTCAACGGGTAAGTTCTCTTCTTTTTCCGGAACAACACCGCAGTCGTCGCAGTGAACCACTGGAATTGGACAACCCCAATACCGCTGACGGGATAAACCCCAATCCCGCAAGCGGAAATTGATTTCTTCCTCTGCAAGGCCACGTTCCGCCAATACATCAATTGCAGTGTTGATCGCATCATCTTTGCGCTTGCCGCTCATTGGGCCGGAATTCACCAGAACACCGTCATCCACATAAGCGATATCGGCCACTTCTACTGGCGTATCAGGCGCTTCGGGAGTTGCAACGACAGAAGTAACTTCCAGAGCATATTTGCGGGCAAAATCAAGATCGCGCTGATCATGCGCAGGACAGCCAAAGACTGCACCCGTTCCATAATCCATCAAAACAAAGTTGGCGGCATAAACCGGAAGCTCTTTTCCCTCAATAAAAGGATGCGCAACCGTAAGACCAAGATCAAACCCTTGTTTCTCCGCAGTTTCTATATCAGCAGCAGATGTGCCAATCTTGCGACATTCCTTGATAAAGGCATCGAGCTTTGGATTGTTCTTTGCCAATTCGAGCGAAATCGGATGTTCCGCTGCAATGGCCATGAAACTTGCACCATAAAGCGTATCTGGCCGTGTTGAAAAGCAAACCAGCTTGTCTTCCTTCACGCCATCGCCTTTTACAAAAGGAAAACTGATCTTCGCACCGCGCGAGCGGCCAATCCAGTTGGATTGCATCAGTTTCACTTTATCGGGCCATTCATCTAGCTCATCGATTGCCTGTAAGAGCTCGTCGGCAAAGTCAGTAATCTTGAAGAACCATTGGGTTAGTTCACGCTGCTCGACCTCAGCACCAGAACGCCAGCCTTTACCATCGATCACCTGCTCATTCGCAAGCACGGTCATATCAACCGGGTCCCAGTTTACCTTTGCATTTTTGCGATAGACGAGATCATGCTTCAGAAAATCCAGAAACATTTTCTGTTGCTGGCCATAATACTCGACATCACAGGTCGCAAACTCACGGGACCAATCAATCGAAAGCCCCATGCTTTTCAGCTGATCGCGCATCGTCGCGATGTTTTCATAGGTCCAGCTTTTAGGATGCGTCTTGTTTTTCATTGCCGCATTTTCAGCAGGCATGCCAAATGCATCCCATCCCATAGGATGCAGAACTTCGAACCCTTTTGCCCGCTTGTATCGCGCTACAACATCACCCATCGTATAGTTGCGGACGTGACCCATGTGGATTCGACCTGAAGGGTAAGGAAACATTTCCAAAACATAATAAGGCTGCTTCTCATTGTCTGGAGTAGTGTTGGAAGCATAAAGATCTTTATCATCCCAAACCTTTTGCCAACGGGGTTCAGCTTCTCGCGGATTATAACGGTCTGTAGTCATGATAATGTTTCTATTTGAATGCTGCAGGAATTGGGTTTATTCGATTGGGATGACCTTCACCAGAAAATGCCTGAACGGTCAACCGAAACCACCTGTACATACGGCCTAAACCATGTCAGCAGCAGAAAATTATCGCGAAATCGTAGAACAGCTGAATGTTCATGCAAAGAAGCAAGAACAAACAACACCCCAACTGATTGTTGTTTCAAAAACATTCGATATCGACACGATTAAGCCGGTGATTGCAGCGGGTGCTCGGGTATTTGGCGAAAACCGCGTTCAAGAAGCGCAAGGCAAATGGCCGGAGCTGCGCACCTATGCAGCTGACATAGAACTTCATCTCATCGGCCCTCTGCAAAGCAACAAAACCGCTGACGCTGTCGCCTTGTTTGACTGCATTCAAACCGTTGATCGTGAAAAAATTGCTAAATCAATTGCGAAGGAAATCAATGCACAAGGCAAAAATCTAAAACTGTTTGTCCAGGTCAATACGGGTTCCGAACCACAGAAGGCCGGCATTCTTCCGCAAGCAGCGCATGAATTTGTCGAGTGGTGCCAAAACGATGTGAATTTGACCATCGAAGGCTTGATGTGCATCCCGCCGTTTGATGAGAATCCGGGTCCTCATTTTGCGCTTTTACGGAAATTGGCGAGAGACCTTGACCTCACCAAACTGTCGATGGGCATGTCTGCGGACTATCTAACGGCTACAGAGTTTGGGGCAACTCATGTGCGGGTTGGCAGCAGCATCTTTGGCAAACGCTAGCCCGCGATCACGCGTGAATCCGCATCACTGATGCGGTTGAGAGAAACGGTAATAGTCTCGCCATATGATTAGGATCGATCGCAACACATCCCTCTGTTGGTCCTCGATCTGGTCTGGTCAGATGAAAGAAGATTGCGCTACCCATGTTCCGCGCTTTTGGAAAAATATTGTAGTCCAGCACAATACAAACATCATAGAGCCTGTCGTCCCGCATCATCTTTTCATGCGATTTTGGAAACGGCAGCGTAACAAACGCGTTATAGTTGGGATGATTTGCCTCATCACACCATCCTGAAGCTTCGGTAATCGGCAGGAACGGCAGTTGTGTTTTTGCAAGCAAGCCGCGATCTGGCCGAAAATACCCATACAGCAAACGGAACTCGCCAAAAGGAGTCGCACCGTCTCCTTCCCGTTTAAGGGTGGTTATTCCACTTCTGCCAAGCGAGCACGGTATGGATTTATCATCATAGGACAAAATTCCAGTGTGCAACGACCCTGTTGGCTTTCTTCGGACATCCAGCAGCAATGACTTAATTTCCTCGTAATTCTAAGGACCAATAAAACTGCACTTTATTGATCACGGCGATGTGTTTGTGTTTGAATGTGCGTGCACTAATAGTAGGTTATTACAGAATCATATTACCACACCCCGTATACAAAGTTTTGTATAGATAAAGGAATTTTAGATGGCCACCCGGACTATATTGCTAGTTGATGATGATGACGATCTACGCGAAGCACTGACTGAACAGCTTGCATTATATGAAGAATTCAATGTCATCACAGAAGCGAGCGCTACAAAAGGCGTTGCTACTGCCAAGGCTGAGCATATCGATCTACTGGTAATGGATGTGGGTTTACCGGACATGGATGGCCGCGAGGCAGTGAAGCTTTT
>CALLHT010000109.1 GCA_938009335.1 uncultured Rhizobiaceae group bacterium | reverse complement strand
GCCATACCGCCATTGCCTTCACCTGAAAGAGAAAACTTTGAAGGTGCTTCACTTGGATCAAGCGTAACATTACCGCCGAACTTCGCCTTGACCGGGCCAATTTTCAACACAACCTTTGCCTCAAGCTCAGTGTCTGAATGTTTGACCAATTCCTCGCAGCCAGGGATGCATTCCTTTAGAATATCAGGATTGTTAAGAGCCTCGTAGACAGTGCTGATTGGTGCATCAACTCGAATTTCGTCTTGCAATTCCATGGCTTAAGTTTCTCACTTGAATCTATTTATCAACGGCAATGCGGCTTTGCATATTGCCTGCCGAAAAGAACACTTTCAAGGACGCCACGTCAATCGGGAAAAGACTACTACTTTGGGTCGGATAAACTAGGCTCCATTATTGCAGACCGCGATAAATGATCACAAACCCGATAAGCACCAGCGCCCGTAAGACCAGGTTTCGAAATCTTTCATTCGATAAACTACCGCCAACCTTATCGCCAATCCACATGCCGCCAAATGCCGGTATCAACATGAGAAGACCAGCCAAAAACAAATCACAAGTTAGCAATCCGGTTGCCCAGAACGATACGCTGATCAAAGCTCCAGAAAAGAGAAACAACAATGCAATCGTTGAACGAAACAAATCGCGACTGGTTGCGCAGGCTGAAAGATAAATGATGAACGCCCAGCCATTGAGCGACGTCAGGACACCTACAATTCCCGCAACAAATCCAAACCCGTATCCGGAGATTTCACGCTTTGGTTCTGATAATACAAATTGGGGGCCAAAGAGTTGATAGGCAGAATGAAGTGTGATGGTTACCCCTGCCAAAACCAGCAAAAGTGAGCTGTTCACAACGGATAGAGCCCAAGCCCCAACCATGGCCCCGGGTATCAGTGCAATCAGAACCGGCTTTGCAGTGACAAATGCTTCCGACCATTGTTTTGCTAAATAAAACTGAAAGATATTCGTCGCCGGTTGGACAATGGCAGATAAAACAATGGCCTCTTCGATGCGCACCACAAACGGCAAGAGAGACATTGTAATAATTGGCAAACCAAAGCCCAAAACGCCTTTCGCAAAACCACCCAAGAAGAATATCAAAGGCAATGCGAGAAAAAGACCAGCTTCCGGCCCCATTAGTCTGCCGCTTCCGGATCAGTTTGTTTTTTACGCTTTCTGCGTGTCAGGTGGGCAATATACAGGGTTGTTCTCGGCATATAACGATAAGGCCGCAATGCGTTTGCAACGGGTCTGCGAAGCGAGCGCCAGAACGTGAATAGTAAAAGGAATATATGCGCAGCCATTATAAACAGGAACATCGATGGCGGGCCATAAACATCGATCAAATAACCGGCCATGGAAGGCGCAATAACCGCCCCAACAGCATAAAAGAAAATAAGCGATGCACTCATCGACAACATATCTTCCTGTTTGGCAAAGTCACTCGCATGGGAAGCACAAATTGAATAGATAGGAAGCGTTGCGAACCCGAACATAAAGCTCCCGAAATATACAAACGGTATCCCGAACACCTCAGTCAAATCGTTGCTGGAAACCAGCAGACAGACACCTGAAGAAAGCACACTGAACCCGACTAGGATAATACGCCTGTTGATCTTATCCGCAATAATTCCTGCTGGAAGTTGCGCAACCAAACCACCAACAATTGCCAGGGCGAGGAAGATCGCAATCTGCGTTTTTTCAAGGCCTGATTGTGCAGCATACACAGGCGCTACCATACGAAAAGACGAGTTGGTCAAGCCTACCACAATGACACCAATCGCAGCCAATGGCGAAAGTTTAAACACAAAGAAGGGACGAAACTTCTGTGTTTGAGGCAATGATGGCACTGTGTTTTGCGTCAGTGCCAATGGCACCAATGCCAGCGCTGCAACAACCGCAATCAAATTGTAGGAAACATAATGCGCGGGTGACAATCCCGCGATGATGAGCTGAGACAAAAGCGTTCCCGTCATATCCACCATGCGATAGACAGAAAACACCGTGCCCCGATTATCTTTGTTGAGTTTTGATTGAAGCCAACTCTCGATAACGGTGTAGGATCCGGCAACTGCAAAGCCGGACATAACTCTCAGGATTGTCCAAAACCAAACTTCCTGAAGGACCGGATGCAAGATAATTGAAATAGTGGAGACTGCGGCCATCACAGCAAAGGCTCGCGCATGCCCGGACCGGATCACAATATAAGGGCTGGCAATACAGCCTATGAAAAACCCGATAAAATGCGCTGAACCCAAATAGCCGATTGCAGTTGAAGAAAAACCCAGCTGAAGCCCCGACAGCGCATCCAATGGACCAAGCGAACCGGACCCCACCTGCACAAAGATGATTGAGAGCAAAAGAGCGGAAAGTGAAATTACGAGACGCACGGCTAAACCGCTCCACTCTGACAAACAAAAAAGGCGGAGACTCAGGTCCTCGCCTTTTCAGATTACTCTTATCTCATGTCACCGCAAGAACTAACGAATGCACTATCCCGGCATTTGCGGGAATGCCTTTAGGTCAGGGTCCATTGCAGTTGATGGAACAGCGCTGTCGCAATAAATGTTTGCTCCGGGTTTAATCAATTCTTTCTGATCAATGATCCCTGCCCGCAAACCAAGCACGCCAGCCCGTCCGCTATTCTTACCCATCATCTGTGAACCACATTTAGGACAGAAGATTTTGGTCAGCGTGTTACCGCTATCCGCAGGATGGTCGAATGAAGACGTTTCCCCTGTGACTTGAACTGCAGCTTCTTCAACAAACACCATGGTTCCATGAACCGACCCAGTCACACTCTGACAATCTGTACAATGACAGTTCATCGCCATCTTAATTTCTGTATCAGCGGCAATTGAAACGCTGCCACATAGGCATGAGCCAGTGATTTTTCCCATGTAATTTCCTCCGGGTAATTTCTGTTAGCTAAAGAACGTCTTAGAAAGATGCTTTGCACCATCCAATAATACACTACGATACACCATTGCCGCCTCAATGCCCATCCGCTGAGTTGGTGCATGAAAAGCAAGCGCGCCGCAATATTTTGATTTTCCATCTAAAACCGGAACCGCGATGGCGATCATTCCATCCATGAATTCTTCGTTGTCGATGGCGTAGCCCTGTTTTGCCACGCGGGCGACTTCTTTCAGCAAGGCATCAGAATCCGTAAATGTGTTTCGCGTCAAAGGCTCCAGCTTCAAACTCTCAATGGTGGTTTTGCGTTTGGCAGGCGAAAGGCTCGCCAAAAACGTCTTGCCACTCGCAGTACAATGAAACGGCACATTGGAACCAGCAGGCAATTGAATCCTAAATGGCCAGTCCGTCTCTACCCGATCCAAATACATCATCCCGCTTTCTTCCGGGATAACGAGATTGACCGTCTCGTTGATTGAGTTCGCAACACCAATCAGCACTTGGCGCGTCGCAACCTGACTTCGGGTATTGTACAAAATTCCCGACGCCATATGTTTCAGCCGGGAACTCGGTTGCAATCGCCGACCGTTGGTCTCTCGAATCAGGTAACCCTCATTTTCGAGAGTTGTGCACAATCTATGAACGGTCTGCTTTGGCAGGCCTAGTTCTGCATTAATTTCTGTGGGTGTCAGGGGCCGATCCGCGCCTCCTAATATCTCCAATATGCGCAAAGTTCTTAAATTGGTAGGGATTCTGCCGCCCTCTTCCATCAATCTCTCCTCCCAAAGAGCTCAACATAAAGCTTTTAAAATATTCACAATTGGTCTTGCGAAGAGCAAACAATCGTGCTTTCATCAATTAGCGAGACAAAAAGTCTCATTTATTGAGATATTTGTCTAGCCCTTGGAGTGAGAAAAAATTGAATTTTGATTTTATTGTGGTGGGAGCCGGTTCAGCAGGCTGTGTGCTAGCAAACAGGCTTTCGACAGACCCACGATACAAAGTAGCGGTTATAGAGGCCGGGGGAAAAGATTCGTCTCCCTGGATACATATTCCTGTTGGTTATTTTAAGACGATGGGAAATCCTAAAACGGATTGGGGATACCACACGGAACCAGATCCGGGTCTGAATGGACGCGCTATTAGCTGGCCTCGCGGTAAAGTTCTCGGTGGCTCAAGCTCTATCAACGGCCTTCTCTATGTGCGCGGTCAAGCTGAAGACTACGATGGCTGGCGGCAACTTGGTAATGCAGGTTGGGGCTGGGACGATGTATTTCCGTATTTCAAACGTGCTGAAACTTGGGCCGAGGGTGGCGATGAATATCGAGGCGGCGATGGTCCGCTTCAAGTATCCCCCACCCGCTTAACCCGGCAAGTTGTAGATGATTGGATCGATTCCGCTGTAAACGCCGGTTTCAAAGAAAACCCCGACTACAACGGCGCGGATCAAGAAGGTGTGGGATATTTCCAACTGACAACAAAAAACGGAAAACGCTGCTCTTCTGCAGTTGCTTACTTGCATCCGGTCAAAAACCGTCCGAACCTGGAAGTTTTCACAAACGCGCAAGTCGAAGGCCTGACATTTGAAGGCAACAAATGTACCGGTGTTAAAGTTCGAATAAAAGGCCAACTGCAAGAAATCAAAGCTAACCGCGAAGTAGTCTTATCTTCTGGAGCGATTGGTTCTCCACAACTTCTGATGACATCTGGGATTGGAGCCGCAGAAGACTTAAAACCACACGGAATTGAAGTGCGTCATGAGTTGAAGGGGGTTGGCAAAAACCTTCAAGACCATCTTCAAGCGCGCCCCGTATACAAGGTGAACGTGCCAACGATTAATACCGAGATTGGCAACATCTTCAAACAAGGCATGATTGGTCTTCAATACGCTTGGAACCGTACCGGACCAATGACGATGGCAGCAAGCTTGGGAACAGGCTTTCTAAAAACTCGTCCTGAACTGGCTACTCCGGACATTCAATTCCACATTCAACCCTTTAGCGCAGATAAGCCTGCAGATGGGCCTCATAAGTTTTCAGCATTTACGGCATCGGTACTACAAATGCGCCCGGAAAGTGCCGGTCATCTGGAACTCGCCTCTGCGGACATGCGCGATTACCCGAAAATCCATCCGAATTATCTCTCAACGAAGCTCGATTGCGACACAATCGTCGAAGGCATTCGGATCGCACGCAAGATCGCAAGACAGGAACCGTTGAAGTCGATCATCACCGAAGAACATGGTCCAGGAGATCATATTGCGGACGATGATTACGATGCAGTGCTGAATTGGGCACGCGATACAGCAGTTACAATTTATCATCCAACAGGAACCTGCAAAATGGGCGGTGACCCTATGGGTGTTGTGGACGAGCGCCTGCGCGTGCACGGTATAGAAGGGCTTCGCGTTGCCGACTGCTCGATTATGCCGATCATCGTATCAGGCAATACTAACGCACCAGCCATAATGATTGGTGAGAAAACTTCAGACATGATTTTGGAGGACGCCAGATGATCATGGAATGGCTCGCGCTTAACTTTGCTGACTATTTTAAAATTATCGTTGCGGACATCGTTTTGTCTGGCGACAATGCGCTTATCATCGGGATGGCTGCAGCGGGCCTTGCACCCGAACTTCGGAAAAAAGCAATCCTGTTCGGGATGGTTGTTGCAGCTGTACTGCGCGTCATTTTTGCCTTGATTGCGACGAAACTGCTCGGAATTCCAGGTATACTCTTAGTGGGTGCAGTATTGCTTTTCTGGGTTTGTTGGAACCTCTACAAAGAGATACGCGATCAGGCTGACGAACGCGCTGCCGAAGCTATGGGCACGGCTGAAGACCTCGAAGCGGGTTACACTGGCGCACCGCGCAGATCGTTAGCTTCGGCACTATGGACCATCACCTTGGCCGACGTTTCAATGTCAATCGACAACGTGTTGGCTGTCGCAGCAATTGCAGATGGTGATCAAACAAAATTGGTAGTGGGCCTGGCGATTGCAATCATCGCAATGGCTTGTTTTGCCACATTGATTATGAAGCTTCTGACACGTTACCCTTGGATTTCGTGGCTTGGACTATTTGTACTAATCTACGTATCGGGTGAAATGCTCTACAAAGGCATCTTCGATCCGGAAAGAGGAATTCTAGCTTATCTCGCAGCAAATGGAGGCGTGCCGGGGTTAAGCTAACTCGAATGAGCCCTAAACAATTATTTGTTTGCGGCGCATGTAATGGTGAGACATAGTCTCATCGGAGAATTGTTGTGAAACAGCATCATCCTGATCCTTCGACGGGGTAAAATGGTGGCGCAACAAAGTGACTTCGGAGGGGAACAGACAAAAGGGAGGAAAACCATGTCTATTCTTTCAAAAGTGAGCAAGCTGGCTGCAGGTTCTGCAGTTGCTCTTTCATTGACTGCTTCTGCAGCATTCGCAGAAACTGTCATTCGCATCCAGTCAGTGCTTCCAGCAAAAGCTGACGAAGTATTCATGCTAAATGAATTCGGCAAAGACGTCGCAGACCTAACAGGTGGCGAAGTTAAGTTCGAAGTACTTCCAGACGGTGCTGTTGCAGCGAAGAACAACATTCTTGACGCTGTAGACAAAGGCCTTGTTGAAGCTGGTTTCGCTTGGACACACTACTGGTCAGGTAAGCACCCTGCAGCAATGCTGTTCGGTTCACCAGTTGCGGGCGCAGGCGTTGGCATCGACAACATCGCGTTCCTTTCATGGTTCCAGTACGGTGGTGGTCGTGAGCTATATGACCAGCTTTGGGACGAAATGGGCGTGAACGTCAAAGGCTTCATGCTTCAGCCAGTTGGTCCAGAAGCTCTGGGTTGGTTCAAAGAGCCGATCACATCTATGGACGACTTCCGCAAGTATCGTTTCCGCACACCTCCTGGCATCCCAGGTCAAACATATAAAGACATTGGTGTTGCTTCTGTTGCTATGGGCGGTGGTGACATCCTTCCTGCTCTGCAGAACGGTACAATCGATGCGGCTGAGTGGTGCTGCCCGAAGCCTGACTCAGTGTTTGGTTTCCAGAAAGTGCTTAAGCACTACTACTTGCAAGGTCTTCACCAGGTTGTTGTTAACGCTGACCTATACATCAACGGCGATGTATATGACGGCCTGACAGACCTTCAGAAGAAAGCAATTGAAGTTGCAGCTAACGCTTCTCTTTCAAAAGCGATCTCTTACCGCATCTATGAAAACGGTAAGGCTCTGAAAGACCTGACAGAAAACCACGGTGTTATCTTGCATGACACGCCAGCTGACTACTTCCCGGCATACATGAATGCTGCGAATGCTGCTCTAGAGAAGAACGCTGCTGAAAACGCATTCTTCGCTAAAGTTTGGCAGTCACAGAAAGACTTCGCTGCAATCGCAGTACCTTTCTGGGCAGGCGCTCAGGCTTCTAACGCTGCATTGGGTAAAGCTTTTGCTGACTCAGTGAAGTAATCAGTTTTCTGATAATGCGGTGGCGATTTATCGCCACCGTTTTTCATTATTTGTCATGGCCACGCGTGAGTGACCCTGACCAATAACGAAAACAAACAGGATCGGGGGAGGTCCAGACTATGTCCAATGATGAAGTAGATATCGGCAAGCTCGATATTACCGATGAATCCATCGCGGAACGTCGCGCTGAACAACCCGGTGAAACGCCTGAAGATATGACATCTTGGCAGCGGCCGATCACGGCAGCTATCGATGTCTTGAATCTCTGGGTGGGTCGTGTCACCTGCCTTCTTCTGATCCCATTGATTATTGTCATGGTTTGGGAAGTAATTTCCCGCAAGGCTTTTGGCGTGTTGGCAGGCTACGGGCTTGACCAACTTGCACGCGATCTTGGCTTAGGCCCTACCCTTTGGGCGTTTGATATTTCGCGTATGACCGGCGGCGTATTCTTTATGCTTGCTGCAGCTTACGCACTTATGCGTGGTGTACATATTCGTGCGGACTTCCTGTTCCGAAACTGGACGCCCAAGACACAAGCAACCGTGGATGCGACGCTCTATCTGGCATTCTACTTCCCGGCCATGTTGTTCTTCTCATGGGCGGCATTCGATTTCTGGTGGGGAGCTTTTGAATCCGGCGAACGCGCCGGAGACTCAACTTGGGCGCCAATTCTTTGGCCTGCCCGTCTTGCAATGCCTGTAGGCGCATTCTTGCTCTTCTTACAGGGCTTTCCGGAACTCTTCCGCGCTTTCCACCAGATGGGTAAGGAGCGCGAAGCAAAGTTCGTAAAACTGCTGATTCCATACTTCATTATCTTGGCGTTCATATTTGTCGTTGTGTTCTTCGATCGTGACATTGCACGGCATATTCGCCGCGCTGAGGACCCGAACGTCTTAGCACTGGGATACATGTGGATCACAGACACATTCGGTTCTATCTTCGGCGGCGCTAGCCTCGATTTTGCCAAACCAACCATCGGCCTATTGATGCTGGCAGCAATGTTGTTCTCGATCTTTGTTGGTTTTCCGATTTCATTTACGCTTGTCTTCCTAGGCTTCGTATTTGGCTCTTGGGGCACCAATTCAGGCATCACAAGCTTCCTGCTTACCTTGAAGACCGATGAAACCATGCTCAGCACACAGCTGGTTGCGGTGCCACTCTTCATCTTCATGGGCATTATGATGGAAAAAGCAGGCCTTATGGAGCGTCTGTTTAATTCAATCCAGATGATGATGTCGAAAACACGCGGTGCATTGTTCATCGCGGTGTTGATTGTGTCGACCATCTTCGCTGCCGCTACCGGCATCGTGGGTGCATCAGTTACAATCCTCGGCATCATGGCTGCTCGTACCATGAACAAGTCTGGCTATGATGTGAGACTTGCGGCTGGCACCATTACAGCGGGTGGCACACTTGGCATTCTTATCCCGCCATCCATCATGTTGATCGTTATGGGGCCGGTTTTGGAGAAAGACGTTATCGCCCTCTTCCAGGCCGCTATCTTGCCGGGTATCCTATTGGCAACGCTCTACATGATTTATGCCATTGGCCGCTGTATCATTAATCCAAGCCTTGGTCCTATTCTTCCTGTAGAAGAACAGCCAGACACCTCGGATAATTATCTGTTGGAAGTTCTCTTGGTACTGGGTTCGATTGTAGCGCTGATCTGGCTTATGTTTGTAGGAACAGGAAGCGGCTTCGGGCTCTTCCCGCTTGATGGTCTTATCGTTCCACTCGCATGGTTCGTCGCAATGGTTACGGTCTATCGTTGGGTGCGGACGAACAAACCGGGCGGTTTCTACTTCTCAGAGCTATGGGGTGAATTCTTCCTCGGCCTTGTTCCACCAACCATCCTGATTGCATTTGCTTTGGGTTCAATCCTCGCAGGTTGGGCAACACCATCAGAAGCTGCTGCATGTGGTGCCTTTGGTTCGATTGTTCTGTCGGTTGGATATCGTAAGTTCAACATTCCTGATTTCTACGACGCATTGATCAAGTCACTGGAAATCACTGTGTTGATCATGTTCCTGGTCGCAGCATCCAACTACTTCGGTGCAGTGTTCTCTGAACTGGGTACTCCTAAGTTCCTTACAGAAGTGCTTCTAAGCTACGATCTATCCGTGATCACAATGCTGATCCTGATCATGGCGCTAATCTTCCTGTTGGGTTGGCCATTGGAATGGGTGCCGATCGTTGTGATCATCGTGCCTATCCTGGTGCCATTGCTGGTAGACCTGAACATCAACCTGATCTGGTTCGCGATCCTTGTAGCGGTGAACCTGCAAACGGCTTGGCTATCGCCACCGGTTGCCCTCTCCGCTTACTTCTTGAAGGGCGTTGTTCCGGAGTGGGATCTGAAAGACATTTACCTCGGCATGATGCAATTCATGGTCATTCAGGTAATTGGCTTGATGTTCATCTTCCTTGTGCCGGGTATCGCACTCTGGTTGCCTGACTATCTCTCAGGTAGCCCGAACCTGATGGGCTTCTTCGAATACACGATGTTCGAGAATCCTCCACAATAGAGTTTAGGTCGACCGCTAAAGGCCGACTAAACACTGACTAAAGATTTTCTCCCTTGTCGTTGCGCTGTAAAAGGCGTAGCTCCAAGGGAGATTTCATTTCAATAAGTGAGTATGTACCATGGCGATTACCTACCTGAAGAAGGCTGAGAAAACTCCTGCAACCGGCGAAGACGAAACCCGCAAGATTGTTTCAAATATGCTCGCCGAGATCGAGGCTGGCGGTGAAGAGGTAGCAAAAGCCTATGGTGAGAAACTCGATAACTTCACTGGTAATATCGTCGTAACGCCTGAGGAAATCGAAGAAGCAGGCAAGAAGGTCAATCAGAAGCTGAAAGATGACATTCAGTTCGCCTATGACCGCGTTCGCAAATTCGCACAGGCGCAGCTTGCATCTATCGAAGAGTTTGAAACGGAACTATCGCCGGGTCTATGGGCTGGTCAGAAACTGATCCCGATGGTGACGGCTGGTTGTTATGTTCCTGGCGGGCGATATGCGCACGTGGCTTCCGCCATCATGTCTGTAGGTACGGCAAAAGTTGCTGGCGTTGAAAACGTGGTCGCGTGTTCTGCGCCAAAACCGGGTGAAGGCGTTAATCCGGCAATCCTCTACACAATGAACCTCTGTGGTGCGGATCACATTCTCGCATTGGGCGGCGTTCAAGGTATCGCGGCCATGACATTCGGCCTCTTTACAGGTAAAAAAGCAAACTTCCTTGCAGGTCCGGGCAACCGGTTTGTCGCGGAAGCTAAGCGCATGCTTTATGGCCGTGTAGGCATCGACATGTTTGCTGGTCCTACAGAAATCGGCATCATTGCGGATGAAACAGCGGATCCGCAAATCGTTGCAGAAGATCTTGTTTCTCAAGCAGAACATGGGTTCGATTCACCTGCTTGGCTCTTTACCGACTCTAAAGAACTGGCCGACGCAGTGTCCGGTAAAATGGAAGGCCTGATTAACGCCCTTCCCGATACGGCACGTGAGGCGGCAACTGCAGCATGGCGCGATTACGGCGAAATCATCTTGTGCGATACACGTGAAGAACTCTGTGAAGTGTCAGACGAATATGCCTCTGAGCACCTCGAAATTCATACAGCCCAAGATCAATGGTTTACAGACAATCTAAAATGTTATGGTTCGCTCTTCATTGGCGAAGAAACTACTGTCACCTATGGCGACAAGTGCTCCGGAACAAACCACATTCTGCCGACCAAAGGTGCTGCGCACTATACAGGTGGTCTTTCAGTTCATAAATTCATGAAGGTTGTGACCACACAACGCATGACCCGTGAAGCAAACCGCGAAGTGGGTCAGGCTGCAGCGCGCATTTCACGCCTTGAGGGCATGGAAGGCCATGCACGTGCAGGTGACGCCCGTCTTCGCAAATACTTTGAAGGCGAAAACTTCGATTTGGGTATTGATGGATGAGTGCAGAATTGTTTGATCTAACTGGAAAAACTGCGCTTGTAACAGGCGGCGGCACAGGAATAGGTCAAGCAATTGCCCATGCATTGTCCGATGCTGGCGCTTATCTGATTGTTATCGGGCGGCGCGAAGACAAGCTCATAGAAACACTGGAAGGTCGCAATGGCCTTCCAATCTCGGTTGATCTTATGGGCGATGGCCCGCTCACAACCATTAAAGATGCGTGTGAGAGCCATGGCACGTTTCCAGACATTATTGTCAATGCAGCAGGGTTAAATCCGCGCAAACATGCAGATGACGTGAGCCCGGAAGTCTGGGACAAAACCATACATATCAACCTGTCTGTTCCATTTTTTCTGGCGCAAACCTTCGTGCCTCATATGAAGAAAAAGAACTGGGGCCGCATTATCAACATCGCGTCACTTCAATCCCAACGCGCATTCACAAATGGCATTGCCTATGGCGCTTCTAAAGGTGGGGTGACGCAACTCACACGTGCCATGGCAGAAGCTTGGTCGAAAGACGGTATAACCGCCAACGCCATTGCTCCGGGTTTCTTCCCCACAGAACTTACCGCCGCTGTGTTCGAAGACGAAGAATTGACCAATCATCATGCTTCCATGACATGTATGGGTAGAAACGGCGAACTTGCTGATTTGGTTGGTCCTGCAGTATTTTTGGCTTCTGACGCTTCAGGTTATGTGACAGGGCAAGTGTTGCCAGTAGATGGGGGATATACTGCGAAATGAAGGCACTTGTTTACACAGACACGATGAAAACCGAATTCCGCGAAGAAGCGGATGCCGTTTCCGGCGAAGGCGAAGTGGTAGTTGATCTTTCCCATTGCGGAATATGCGGCTCTGACATGCATGCCTGGCACGGCCATGACGAACGTCGCATCCCTCCCCTTATTCTGGGCCATGAAGCCGTTGGCATCGCTCGCTCGGGTAAGTTTGCCGGAAAACGGGTCGCGCTTAACCCGCTCATGACCTGCGGCACATGTGAATTTTGCACCTCAGGCAGCGAACATCTATGTCCTTCGCGTGAATTAATCGGCATGCGGGTTCCCGGTGCTTTTGCCGAAGCGGTTGCCATTCGTGAAAGCAATCTATTTGCAATACCAGATCATCTTTCATTTGATGAAGCCGCCCTCGCAGAACCCCTGGCAGTATGCGTACATGCAGCAAAACTCGGGCTTGCCAGAAGCGGTACAGAGGGTGTTTCTGCAATTGTTCTGGGTGGCGGCGCCATTGGATTGCTCACTGCGCTCGTGTTGAATCATTATGGAATCAAAAACGTCCAAATCGCTGAAACCAATGAACTTCGTCGTAAAATGCTGGCAGAAGTGACCGCCGCAACGCCCTATAATCCGATAGATGGCAATCCGACCGAACAGGTTGACCTTGTTCTTGATTGTGTCGGTGCAGGCATTACGCGCAAAGCATCCTGCGAAATCGTGAAACCGGGAGGCACCATCATCCACGTTGGCCTTCAGGACAATGCCGAGGGCATCGATACGCGCCGTATTACGCTGCAGGAAATCGCGTTTATTGGCACCTACTGCTATACGAACGCTGACTTTCAGGAAGCGCTTGATTTATTGGCTAACGGTCATATTTCCCGAAAAGGATGGTCAGAAATTCGTCCGCTAAGCGAAGGCGGCAGTGGATTCGACGATATCCACAATGGTAAGGCAGTGCCAAAAATCATTCTGGAAATCTAAATAGATGACACATACAGATACAACAGGTCTCACCCAATTGGGTAGCGAGACCAAACTTCCCAATTCGCCTGAAGAAGCCGAACTGGAACGGGTTCCGAATTCGCAAAGTGACACAAATTTTCTGGTTCGCTTTACCGCGCCTGAATTTACATCACTTTGCCCCATGACCGGACAGCCCGATTTTGCGCATTTGGTCATCGACTACGTACCAGACCAATGGATGGTTGAATCGAAGTCACTGAAGTTGTTTTTAGGATCGTTTCGCAACCATGGCGCGTTTCATGAAGATTGCACGGTCGGTATCGGGCGTAGACTTGTTGATTTCCTGGCACCACGTTGGCTACGCATTGGCGGATATTGGTACCCGCGCGGCGGAATTCCGATTGATGTTTTCTGGCAATCAGGCCCACCTTTGGCAGATGTATGGCTGCCAGACCAAGGTGTGCCAACCTATCGGGGTAGAGGATAAATCTTCTATGGACAATTTGCGCGACTCCAACTAAAAGCGCGAATGAATTTGGTTTATGTGCTCCCTTGAGCATATGTGTTCTCTTTTCAGCGTCGCTCTACCGAACTCCCATCGGCAAAACGCTGGAAAACAAAAAGAAAAGGGCAACGTCGTGTCAACGTTCGATAAAGTAGCGGATATCATTTCCGAAACCAGTGAAATCCCACGCGAGGAAATCACTCCTGAAAGCCACACAATTGACGATCTTGGCATCGATAGCCTTGATTTTCTGGATATCGTTTTCGCAATCGACAAAGAGTTCGGCATTAAAATTCCGCTCGAAAGCTGGACACAGGAAGTCAACGACGGCAAAGCTTCTACAGAAGAGTATTTCGTGATGAAAAACCTCTGTGGCAAGATTGACGAGCTGGTTGCAGCCAAAGCCTAATTGTCTTAAAAGACTAGAAGATTAAGGACCCCCGTCTTCGGGGGTTTTTGCGTATGTGGAATAAGAACGAACGGGGTGAGCATGCAACTTGAATATTTCCAGATGATCGACAAAATTCCGAGCGTCGATCTAGAGGCCAAAGTTCTGAACGCAACCTCTGTCGTTCCTGACGCAAGTCCGGTTTTTGAAGGGCATTTCCCCGGTCACCCGCTGGTTCCAGGAGTTTTGATGATCGAAACCATGGCGCAAGCATCAGGCATTTTGATTATGCACACGATCGATTTCACAAAAATTCCGCTGCTCGCTGGTGTTAAAGAAGGCAAGCTACGCGACTTTGTGGGACCGAAGACCGAACTCGAGATCAAAGCAACACTAGAACACGAAGGCTCTGGCTTTGCTGTCACGAAGGCAGAAATCCGTTCTGGCGGCAAACGCGTTGCCAATGCGCAACTCACCTTCACCATTATGCCGTTTCCCTCTCCTGACCTGCAAGAAACCATCAAGGGACAGGTTGCAGAGATGAAACGGAATGACTAATTTCTAACCAACAATAGCTAACGCGTCTGGATTCTCTCCGCATGTCATCCGACCAAAAAGAAGTTCTCATCACAGGCATTGGCCTTGTCTCATGTTATGGTGAGGGTGCTGACCATCACTGGGATGTATTGGGTGGCGACACAGCCCCTGCCCCGGTCATCAACACTGAAACCGTACCGCCATATGGTGTGCATCCGCTACCCGAAATGGATTGGGCGCTGCAAATTCCACGTAAAGATCAGCGTCAGATGGAAAACTGGCAGCGTCTTGGTACTTATGCAGCAGGGCTTGCCTTGGATGATGCAGGCATCAAGGAAAACGAAGACCTTGTCTCTACAATGGACCTAGTTGTTGCTGCAGGCGGCGGTGAGCGCGATATCGAAACGGATGAAGCGATCTTGAAAGATGCATTGGCAAGCAATGATCGTGAGCAATTGATCCTGGATCGCTTGCGCACAGATTTGCGGCCCACACTCTTCTTGGCTCAGCTTTCTAACCTGTTGGCAGGCAATATCTCAATTGTTCACAAGGTAACTGGCTCTTCCAGAACTTATATGGGCGAAGAAACTGCCGGTGTGACGGTGATACAGAACGCAGTATCCCGCATAGCATCCGGTCAAAGCAGCCATATGCTTGTTGGCGGCTCTTACAATGCAGATCGCCCTGATGCTCTGCTCCCTCATGCTTTAAACCATTATCTCTATGATGGCGGCACGGAAGGCATTCATGGGCGTCAGGCAAAAGGCGGCGGCATGCGTATGGGCAGCGTAGGCGCGTTTCTAGTTTTGGAAGAAGCAAGCCATGCGAAAGCGCGCGGCGCAAAATCATATGCCAAACTCAACAGTGTAAGTTCCGACCTTGGAAAGCGCGAAGGCGACAAGGGAAGCAGTCGACTGGACGTGATGTTTGACAAGCTTGATGCAAAGCCGGATGCGGTAATTTCAGGTGCAACAGGCGTTAGCGAAGCAACCACTTTTGAGATGGACTTCCTGTCTTCAAAGCTTGGTGCAGATACACCTGTAAGAGCATTCCAGACACAAATCGGCCAGCCTTTGGAGGCAACCTTCCCGGCAGGTGTTGCGCTTGCAGCACTTGCATTAAAAAACAACGGTTTCTACGCACCATTCGAAGAGCAGGAAAAACCTGTTTCTGGTGACGTTTCCTCTATAATGGTGACATCAATTGGCCACCATTGCGGTGAAGGTTTCGCCGTACTGAGCAAGTCTTAGGAGATTGCGATGACGAAGTTTACCGATCACAAAGGCCGTCCAATTGTCGTGGTGACTGGCCTTGGGGCCGTTACCTCTCTGGGACGAGGCGTAGATGAGAACTGGAAAGCCCTCTGCGCAGGTAAATCGGGGATTCACACGGTAAAGCGTTTTTCGACTGAGGGGTTGAATACTCGTATTGCGGGTACAGTGGATTTTATGGAACCAGAAGAAATTTCTGCGCCCGGCATTTCTTACGCAATGGCTGATGCAACGACTGGCGAAGCACTGGAAGATTCGGGCTTTGGCGCGAATGGTTTCCCCGGCCCCCTTTTCTTCGCGGCTCCTCCGGTGGAGCTTGAGTGGCAACATCGATTTGATCTTTTATCTCGCACCGAAGAAGGCGAAATCGGCTATGAGCGGATGCTTGCCTCTGCAAAAGACCACAAGCAGGAAAAGATGCATAGCCTTATTCAGCTTGGAACCATTGCTTTCCGTCTCGCTGAAAAATACGAAACACGCGGCCTTCCAATTTCTCTGTCAACGGCTTGCGCATCTGGTGCCACCGCCCTGCAGCAAGGCATTGAAGCCATTCGCCGCGGAGATACAGACGCAGCCCTTTGCGTTGCCTCAGATGGCTCCGTGACGGCTGAGGGGCTTATCCGTTTTGGCCTTCTCTCAGCGCTGACAACAAACAATCAAGATGAACCTGAGAAGGCATCACGCCCATTCTCGAAAGATCGTAGCGGTTTCGTGATGTCTGAAGGGTCAGCAGCCCTTGTTCTCGAGACGCTGGAGCACGCAACAAATCGCGGCGCTAAAATCTACGGTACAATCCGCGGCGTAGGCGAAAAAGCTGATAGTTTCCACCGTACTCGCTCGAGCCCGGACGGTGCGCCCGTAATTACGGCAATTTCAGCAGCGATCGAAGATGCAGGCATCTGCGTAGACGATGTCGATTACATCAATGCCCATGGCACATCGACACCAGAAAACGACCGTATGGAGTATAATTCTCTTCACGCAGTGTTTGGTGACAAGATTCATGAGACACCAATTTCGTCCAACAAATCGATGATCGGACACACTCTAACCGCTGCAGGTGCGATTGAAGCGGTTGTTTCTTTCAAG
>CALLHT010000108.1 GCA_938009335.1 uncultured Rhizobiaceae group bacterium | reverse complement strand
GCTTTCGCAGCAGGCGTTTCATCGATTGGAGAAACCACCTTGATCAGCTCATTTTCCATGGTGACTTCAATCCCAAGACCACCAAATTCACCGCGCGTTTGCACACGCATATCTGAGAAATCTTTCGGGTTGAGATAGCTTGAATGCGGGTCAAGCGATGTCAGCATGCCGTTGATGGCGCTCTCAATCAACTCGTCCTCGGCAGGCTCAGTCACATAAGACGCGCGAACCCGCTCAAAGATATCTCCGAAAATGCTGAGCTGCTTGTATGTGCTAACACCTGCAGCTTGTGCCGGGGCAGGATGGTTAAGACCACTGCTTACTGCAAGCACTGCCCCACCGCCAATAACGGCGCCCATCAGTAAAAGTCCTAGTTTACGAACCATCTGCTACTCTCTGTATGTTGGTATCCGCCCACCACGGTGAGGGATCGATTGGTTTTCCATCCTTGCGGAATTCTACATATAAATTTGGCTTTGTTGAGGAAACGTCAACCACCCCTGCACTCGCAACCCGTTTTGCTCCCATTTTCCCAATGGGCTCCCCAACGATCACAAATTGCCCCGGGCGAACATTAACCTCCTCCAAACCGGCTAGAACTACATGATAGCCACTACCGGCATCGATAATCAAGAGTTTGCCATAGGTTCTGAAGGGTCCGGCATATAAAATCCAACCATCCGTAGGCGTTATGACGCGGGTATTCTCGCGGGTTTCCAGATTAAGACCGGCTACCCGCTCGCCGAATGAATCTGTTTCCCCGAAACCGGACGCAATATCACCGCTAACCGGAAGCGGCAAGAGCCCCTTCGCAGCAGAAAATGCAATCGCGGGCGCAGTGCGTCCCGGGTCGGAAAACGCGTCTTCATTCTGGTATCGTGTGGCAGCTTCCGTTTTGTTGGCTTCACGTTTTTCCCGTTCAATTTCGGCCAAACGTGCGGCTTCTGCTGCCTGACGCGCACTTTCTACTTGGGTTTCCAGATTGCCGATCAACTCATTAAGTGAGGTCGCTTCTGCGGCCAATTCTGCGGCTTTTGCCTGTTCTTCCGCGAGCTTAGCCTGTGCAATGCCAGCAAGGCCCTGCTTTTCAGCAAGCAATAGATTAAGCCGCTCTTCTTCGTCAGCCAGACTACCAAGGTCAGCCGTAAGCGATGCACGGCGCTCGGATATCTCATTGGAAATCCGCACAAGGTCCTGCAATTGCCCAATCAGGATTTCAGTTTCAGAACGCACCTCCGGCACAACCGAGCCAAGCAGAATGGCAGAACGCACTGAGGAAAGCGCATCATCTGGCGAAATCAAAAGCGCAGGCGGTGGTGCCCGTCCCATGCGTTGAAGCGCTGCCAGAATTTCTGCCAAAAGCGCTTCCTTGGTCTTGAGGAATGCACGCACTTCACTTTGTTCATCGCGCAATTGTGATAGGCGCCTGCTCGAACGAGACACTCTTTTTTCAAGCGCGCGGGCTTTTTTCGAGGTCTCGATCATTGAACGGTTGATGGAAACACGATCCTTATCAATCTGCGAAATTTCATCCGCCAATTCTGCACGGCGTTGATCACCTATGGAGATCGCAGCCTGAAGCTCTTGCAGCTCTTGTAATCGCAGATCACGCTTAAGCTCGATGTCTTCTTCTTGGGCGTAAGATAGCCCGGGCAGGGTCAAACCGACTACAGTCGCGGCAAGCGACGCCCGTCTGAGCCTGCGCATCACAAAGCCTAGGGTGATTCTCTCGTTCATATGAAGACAATAGCGGATCAAAGGGGCGTGTTGAAGGGCTTCAGATTGTAAGACCTTCATCGCCCCCATGGCGGCGCATTACCGACCAACAGCCAATCCCGAAAGCGCAAGGATATCGCAGCGCATGCCGGTCAAACGCCAGAGAACAATCGCGGCGGTAGCAAGCCAGAACAACCAAGTGGTAAGAATCGCAAACCCTGCTCCATTGATTCCGAATATCGGGACGAGCACAAGAGACGCTGAAACCAGAAAGACGGTTGATGCAACACAAAGCCACGCGTTCTGTTTTTGAGCACCCGAAATCATCAGCAATTGCACCACGGGTCCAGCCAACGCGCGTAAGAGTTGGCACCCGCACAAGATCACGAGCACACTTTGCGCAGACGCAAAATCCGGGTGGAAAATTGCCAAAATCTTATCGCCGAACAGCATGGACCCCACAAGCCCGCCAACTGTGATGAAGATCGGCAAGGCAGCCGCTGCCCGCATGGTTTCGCCGGCCTTTGAGATTTCCCGCTCAGCATGTGCGTCAGCCAAATCCGGAATAATCACTTGGTGGGTAACCTGAACAGCAAATCCTATCAGCATTGCGATTTTTAAAGCGATAGTGAAAGCGGCCAGTTCAGATCCCGGCAAGATCAACGCGGTTACAAGAATTGCGAGATCCGCAAACAGCATCGTAAAAATACTTACTGGAATTTGCAGAGCACTCTCGCGTCGCCAACGCGAAATAACCCTGGAATCCATCGGCTTGTTATCAGATCCTTCTGCTTTGGGAAGGAGCGGGCGAAGTAAATACCAATGTCCTATGGTCAGGATCGTGCTTATAGAGATGAAAGTGGCGACAAGAATGAGAACATCCAAATCCATATCCAATAGCCAGAACACAGATATAAAACTCAGGAACAATAGCGGGGCAAGGAAACTTTCCGGACCGTAAGCAAGAAAGAACGAACGCATGGAAAGCGCAATCCATGAGTTAAAATCAAGGAAAGTCAGGATTGGCAGCCATAACGCTATCAATAGGAAAATGAGCTTTTCGCTATGACTGGTATCCGGCCACAGCAAGAGGCCACACACGATGAACGCTGAAATGATCAGGCTGAAACACAAAATATCGCGATACGCCTGCCTAACGAACCCCTTCACCAGATCAAGACGCTCCCGCGTCTGATACCGAGAAATAAAACGCGGTGCGATATCGGGATATCCAAAGGTTGCAATCGTTCCGGAAACCATTGCCAAAGACATCGCCGCGAAATAAAGCCCGAGGTCTTCGGGCTCAAGCATCCGCGCCAAGATAAGTTGGGTAAGAAATCCGGCCGCAACCCCACCATACCGCAAGATCAAAAGCAGTACTGTTGTTGACGTGAGTAAATCTCGAATGCGCGCCAAGGTTTTTCCGTTCAGGGGTGGTTGTTCTTGACACCTTCTAAACACAACATCATTGAGATTCTTTTAACTGCCGCGTTCGGACCGTGGACATGTGAAGCGGACAGCGAAAACCTAAAGGTTCACAGCAATTTTATCTTGCGACAGAAAACCGAATTTTCCGGAGAAACCGCAGTAAATCCTGCACTTTTAGCGCAGAATTATACGTTTAGGTCACGAAATACAGCCGCATCCTCAAAAATTCTGGTCCAAATTAATCGAAAAATTAACCTGAACTTGCTTGATGATGACAGCATTCCGGCTCGATGATGAGCGAACGCCTGATCGCCTAAGGGAAAACTGCATGTTCAACGCGCCAAAAACCATTGCAACTGTAGGAAGAAGACTGACAAAACTTAAGTTTCTCAGGGCCATGGCGCAATGGTATTTACAAATACGCACCGTAATTGGTGGGCGCAGCAAGCCGGTCACAGTGGTTTTGTCTCTGGGTGAATTCATGCATGCCTATTCGGCTGCCAGGGGCGTATCCGGCCTCGGACGCCGCGTCCTTTTGGTGACAGACACACCGCAATTGCCCGAAATCGCATTTTCATCTGCCTTGCTGCCACGCAACCCTTTGAAAGAGGTAGATGCCATTATTTCTGACTTGGAGAAATACAATATGGAGGCTGTTGTGGTCTCAACAGATCATGACTTGCTGCCCATGCAACACCAAATCGCAAGCCATTTCGGCCTGATTTCCGTTGGCCCGGATACCGCGGTTCTGAACAATGACAAGCTTGCATGGCGTGAAGCACTGGAAGCAGACAGCGTGCCACAACCAAGTTTTTCATCTGATCCGAAAGCCTTTGCGGGGAAGAACTGTATCCGGAAACCGCGTTACGGTGGCGGCAGTGATGGCGTCGTGGCGCTCGGACCGAACGACGACAAAGCGCCTTACGCGGGCGAGGATTTTTTCTTTGAAGATGCCATCGCCGGCGATCAATACGACTACGAAGGCGTCGTAAATGAAGGAAAGCCGCACTTCCTTGCCCGGGTTTATGAAAAGTATGAAGAATATAACGGCAGCTTTGTTCAACGCTATTATTTCTTCAATCCACCTATGGATCCCAAACTCAATGCCGCATTGGAAGAATGCGTTACAAAAACCCTTGCCGCATCAAAAGTTCACAATGGCGCTTTCCACGTAGAGATGCGCATGAAAGGCGATCAGCCGCAGCCGATTGATTTCGCCAACAGGATTGGAGCCTACGAACGATGTGTCAGCTTTGCTGCCGGTATCAATTTTGGCGAAGCTCACGCGAATTGCTTCCTAAAGGAAGATTATCATCTGAAACAGGATAAGCCCCATTCCGTGGTGCAATACTTCTGCTGGTCGCAAGATGAATTTGATCGCGCATCAGATATCCGTAATAAAAATCCAGACAAAGTGTTTGACGCCAGAATGGAAAAACACATCATCTGCGGCGAAGAATGCTTTGGCATGATCACCTTTTTCCACGATGATTACGAGCAATTACTGAATATGATTGCAAGCCTTGATATCCCTGCGCCTTAGGGACAATTTCGCTTTCCAAAGTCACAGTTACTCTCACAGTCCAACCGAATATTCACTTTTATTTGTTTGATGTTCCGCTGTTTGTAGATTGGATACTGCTGCTTTCATCGGTATGTATCTTCGACGACGTATTTTCACGTACTCAAATTTCTCACTAAAACGAATATTCACCGGCCTAACTGAAAGTATCTTTTTATGGAACTAACTCAAAGCAGCACACTAAAAACCATCGCAATTCTGTTGGTTCTTACAGCGATTACCCAGCCAATCTATACTGCTCTTTACCTTGGCGCGCCGGATGTAAATCGTCTGTTCCTTTGGGGGCTTGAAGGGATCCTATTTGCCTTGCTGGCTGCTTTCGCTGGTTCAGCACTAGCAATGACAAAGCGCCACACCTTAGCGTTCTCGGCAATTGCATTCGCCGCAATATTGAATGTGGTTCAAGTGGGCATCGGTTACACGCAGTTCGGGCCGTTCAGTCAAGCTGCAGAAACAAATCCGGATTTGGGCGCAGTTGCATTCGCAATCGTTTCACTCGCGTTCTTTCTCTATAACGCAGCGAAGGTACTATTGGGCTTAGCCGCAATCGTCTTTGGCATGGCCAAGCTCAAAGAAGGTAGCAAGGCGCTTGGTGGCCTCACCGTTCTGGTCGGCGGCATTGCATTTGTTGCCAACGCAGTTTTGGTAATGACCGGATTAAACGGGTTTTTGCCGTCGCCCGTTGCAGGTGGATCTGGTGTTGCAGCAACCCTGTTGATTGCATTGTGCCTGTTCACAATGAGCAAAGAAGACTGACCACAGGCAGAAAGGTTTAGCCATCACTCCCGGTGATATGGATGACCGTTCGTAATTGTGATGGCACGGTAAATTTGCTCAACCAATAAAATTCTGGCGACTTGATGTGGCCAGGTCATCGCGCCAAGGCGAATTTTCCGCACAGCCTTAGAAGTGATTTCTTCTCCATGCCCGTCCGGCCCGCCTATTGCAAAGGCAAGCGTTCCCGCGCCTGCATCCTGCTCTGACTGAATGAGTCTGGAAAATTCAACGCTCGTCAGGTCTTTGCCGCGTTCATCAAGCAAGATGATCCGCGCATCGTCATTCGCCTTTTGCAGCAGTTGAGTGCTTTCATCTGCCTTGCGCGTGGGTGCATCGCTTTGTCGGGATTCCGAGATTTCAATCAGGTCTGGCCCATGTAGATGCAGCGCTTTACCAGACTTGGCAATACGGTCAGCATATCGCGCATACAAATCCCGTTCCGGTCCGGCCTTCATCTTGCCGACCGCCAAAATCTGCAGCTTCATCTAACCGCCTTTCCAAAGCTTCGAAGGGCTTTAGTTCACTTCCTCAGAAGCAGGCATCTGCCACATTTTCTCAAGCGCGTAAAACTCACGAACTTCCGGTCTGAATAGGTGAACAATCACGTCACCTGTATCAACCAGCACCCAGTCTGCGCTTTCCAAACCTTCTACTTTTGCGCTGCCCATGCCCTTGGTTTTGAGCTCGCGCAGCAGATGGTCTGCAATCGCTCCGACATGGCGGTTCGATCGCCCGGAGGCAATGACCATATAATCGGCAAGTGCTGATTTTCCTTGAATGTTGATGGTAACAAGCTCTTCCGCCTTGGAATCTTCCAGACTGCTCATCACCGTTTTCAAAACGTCGTCAACTGCAACAATCGCGGCCTTGGCGTTTTGTTTCGCTGTGCTTGAAGCACCCGATGTTTGCATAGCTGTAGTCAGTGTATCCCTCTCGCTAAGCATGAGTTTAGGCCCAATGGACCGACACCCATAGAATAGTTCTGATTCTGTGATGGTTTCAAGACACTTTCTTGATCATGTCTTTACCGGTTATTTCTTCTGCATTTTCTGCCGGTTGCGCAGCATCGTAGACGATAAAGAGCTTCGCGGCCCATGAATAAACGTCCATGCAGGTGCTGGCAAAGTGGCTAACATGGGAGCATCGTCCGAGTCTACCCGATAACGCGATAAGGCAAGTGCTGCGCGGGCCGACCTATATGAAAGCGTGGACCCAGGACGGTCAATCACCGCGATTGGTAACATGTCGGCAATGCCCCGCCAATCCTGCCATTTGTGAAAATCCGCCAGATTATCCGCCCCCATCAACCAGACAAAATGTTGACGTGGTCGAAGGTTTTTGACCAGACGCACCGTGTCTGCCGTAAAGCGCACTTTGTGCTTGGCTTCAAAGGCTGTCACCTTAATGCGTGGGTTATCGATGATTTCTTCGCAAAGCTTTATGCGATTCAGAACCGGCGGCAGGTCGGTTGTGTCTTTAAGCGGATTGCCGGGCGTTACCATCCACCAGATTTGATCAAGCTCAAGCCGCTTGAGTGCTAGATCGCAGAGGTTCAAATGCCCTTCATGCGGCGGGTTGAACGAACCACCAAACAGGCCAATGCGCGCACCATCACCGCCCGCAGGCATTTTCAGATAGGGATGAAGTTCGGCGTCGAAGTTCAAGGGCGTGTCTGCCCATTGCCGCGCACGAGATATTTAAAGCTCGTTAATTGCTCCACACCGACCGGCCCCCGCGCATGCATTTTGCCAGTCGCGATACCAATCTCTGCACCCATGCCAAACTCACCACCATCGGCAAATTGCGTAGACGCATTATGCAGCAGAATTGCTGAGTCGACTTCGTTGAAAAACTTTGTCGCAACAGCTTCATCGTCTGCAATTACACATTCAGTATGACTGGATGAATATTTGCGGATATGTTCAATCGCCCCGTCAATGCCATCAACCAGTTTCACGGATAAAACCGCATCGAGATATTCCGTCGACCAGTCATCTTCCTCAGCGATGCTGGCGTTGGGAAATAGCTCCACGACACCGCTATCGCCACGAAGCTCGCATTGTGATGTTTCAAGCGCCTCCAGAACCGGCTTTAGATGCGTGTCAGCGACCGCCTTATCAAGCAGCAGTGTTTCCGCTGCCCCGCAAATTCCGGTTCGACGCATCTTTGCATTGACGATAATCTCGCACGCCATATCAAGATCAGCAGACTTGTCCACGTATACATGACAAAGGCCTTCAAGATGCGCGAACACAGGCACCCGCGCTTCGGTTTGAACCCGTTCGACAAGACTACGCCCACCGCGTGGCACAATCACATCAACCGTGCCGTTAAGACCTCTTAGCATTTCGCCAACCGCTGCACGATCAGTTGTTGGCACAATCTGAACGCCATCTTCCGGAAGACCCGCTTCCATCAATCCCGCTACCATGCAAGCATGGATTGCGCGTGAAGAATGATAGGAATCCGATCCCCCACGCAGAATAACTGCATTACCGGATTTCAAACAAAGAGCACCCGCATCTGCTGTTACATTAGGACGGGCTTCAAAAATCACACCAATTACACCAAGCGGCGTGCGAACCCGTTCAATGTTAAGTCCATTCGGACGGTCCCATTTGGCAATCGTCGCACCAACCGGGTCATCCAACCCCGCGATGGCACGAATACCATCCGCCATCGCCACAACACGTTCATCATCTAGGCGCAAACGATCAAGGAAGGAACCAGCCATGCCACCGGCGTGTGCAGCTTCCATGTCTTTTGCATTGGCTTCAAGAATGTCAGGAAGTTGCGCAAGCAGCGTTATCGCGGTCGCGTTAAGCGCATGATCTTTCTGTTCGCTGCTCGCAGTCGCTAACGCAGCAGATGCCGCTTTCGCACGCGCACCCAACTCCGCCATCATGTCTGCAACGTTTTCAGTTTCAACTGCTTCAAGCATCACTCTGCTCCGCTTCTTGTGTTCTGACTTTGAGAACCAGATTATCTCTATGGATCATTGCGCCGCGGGCGGTGAAGCCCAATAGCACTTCAATTTCATCACTTCGGCAACCAAGAACCTTTTTGGCATCTTTGACATCATAAGAGCAAATGCCGCATCCCAAGTCTTCACCCTCAAGAGAATGAACGGAAACCACATCACCTCTCGCAAAGTCACCTTCAACTTCGCGAACACCGGCAGGAAGAAGGCTTTTCCCATCGAGCAATGCTTTAGCAGCACCTTCATCAATGATGAGCTTACCGGAAAATTCCATCTGGCCCGCGATCCATTTCTTGCGCGCTGTAACCGGATTGTCTTTTGCTTCAAACCAGGTAGCAGCACCGCCGTCGAACAGGTTTTGTAGCGGGTTCAGTTCCTTGCCGGACGTGATCGCCATTACGGTCCCCGCTTCTGTTGCAATCTTCGCTGCATCCAGTTTAGTGACCATGCCGCCTTTGGAAAGCTCGGTTCCTGCATCGCCTGCCATGGCTTCAATCTCAGGCGTAATTTCTTCTATCCGGTCAAAGCGTTTTGCTTCGAGATCTTTGCCGGGAATGCCAGAATAAAACCCATCGACATCAGACAGCAAAACAAGCAGGTCCGCACTCACCATGGTCGCTACGCGAGCCGCCAAACGATCATTATCGCCGTATCGAATTTCTGAAGTCGCGACCGTATCATTCTCGTTGATAATCGGTACCGCGCCAAGTCTGAGCAGTGTGGAGATGGTTTCGCGCGCATTGATGTAACGACGGCGCTCTTCTGTATCGCCCAACGTCAGCAACACCTGCCCCGCCTGCACATCATGTTTGCTCAGAGCTTCTGAATATGCACGAGCAAGCAAAATCTGGCCTGTAGCGGCGGCTGCCTGACTTTCTTCCAATTTCAGAACACGATTAGGAAGGCCTAACTGCTTGCGTCCCAAAGCAATAGCACCTGATGACACCAGCAACACTTCCGCACCCTGCGCGCGTAGCATGGCCACATCATCAGCAAGTGAGTTGAGCCAGTCCCGCTTTAGCCCGGACTCGCGATCCACCAGAAGCGCAGAACCGATTTTAATGACGATCCGTTTGTAACCCTTGAGATCTACCATTGCAGCCAATCTCCGGGTTTCTTCTCGGCAGGCTCTTCCTCGCTCTCCTTGTCTGCCTCAATCGCAGAAATCATCAATCGGAGTGTATGTTCGACGCCTTCACGGCTGACCGAGGAAAGTTCAATCGGCTTTACGCCACAAGCTTTTTCCAGGTCTGCCAGTTTTTCTGCACGCATGTCCGGGGTAAGTGCATCGACCTGCGAGAGTGCAACAATTTCATGTTTATCGACCAGCCCGCCGCCGTAAGCTTCCAACTCGCCACGAATGATACGGTAAGATTCAGCCACATCTTCTTCATTTGCAGACACAAGATGAAGCAGCACGCGTGTGCGCTCGACATGACCGAGGAACCGATCACCAATCCCCACGCCTTCATGCGCACCTTCAATCAGGCCCGGAATATCAGCGATGATGAATTCGCGTCCATCCACATTGGCCACCCCAAGATTGGGATGAAGCGTTGTAAAAGGATAGTTCGCAATTTTTGGACGCGCTGCTGTGACACTGGAAAGAAATGTAGACTTACCAGCATTCGGCAGACCCAAAAGTCCGGCATCGGCAATCAGTTTCAATCGCAGCCAGAGCCAGCGCTCCTGCCCCTCGAGGCCCGGGTTTGCATGATCAGGCGCCTGATTGGTTGAAGACTTAAAATGTGCGTTGCCAAAACCGCCATTGCCACCTTTTGCGAGGCGATACCGTTGGCCCAGCGTATCCAGATCAACAATCAGGGTTTCGTTGTCTTCTTCAAAAACTTGCGTTCCGACCGGCACTTTTAGGACCACATCATCACCCGCCGCACCATTTCGATTGCGGCCCATGCCATGATTGCCCGTCTGGCCTTTGAAGTGCTGTTGGTAGCGGTAGTCGATTAGCGTGTTCAGGCCTTGAACCGCTTCAACCCAAACGTCGCCGCCTTTGCCGCCATCACCACCATCCGGGCCACCAAACGCGATGTACTTTTCTCGTCGAAAGGAAACAGAACCCGCCCCACCGTCACCGGACCGAATGAAAACTCTGGCCTGATCGAGAAATTTCATGTGTCTATCCCCCGATCATCCGCATTTCAGGCTGCGATTGCGCCCATCCAGCTTTCACGGGTAATGCGGAAATGATCCACATCCATGTCTTTTTCAAAGAAGCTGGAGAAATTGGTATCACGTTTCCAGAACTTGCCACCGCATTTTTCGATGACACGACGGGAAGCCGTATTGGTTGAGAGAACGGACATAAGCAGCTCATCCTCAGACCCTGCCTTAAAGAAGAGATCAACCATGGCTCGGGCCGCTTGCGTTGCATATCCCTTGCCCCAGTAATCTTCACCAAGCCAGTAGCCCATATGAGCCATGTTGAAACGGCGTTTCACAAGATGAAGTCCGCACATGCCCATCAACTCACCGGATTCGGCGTGAGTAATAGCAAACACGCATTCACCGGCATCTGGCTGAGACACCTGATCAATAAATTCTTCCGCATGCTTATCATAATACGGATAGGGCAGCGATTCGAGCATGCTGGAGACTTTGCGGTTATTCGCAAGAGCTGTGATGTCACTGACATCATCCTTACTTGGCGCACGCAATACAAGATCCGGCGTGGTCAAAATCTCGCCTGAGAAAACAAGACTTTGCGCCTCGTTGATCTGATCTTCGGTCATTTCTTACTCCACTTCGAGCCCCACTGACCCGTTTCTAAGCGCCCCGCTATTTTCAGTCTGCTCCCCGGAATCGAAAAGGGGAGCTGGTGATCTCTCCATCTCCCCTTCCAATCTTTTATATGGTTGGCTGGGTCGATGATTACCAGCCATTCTTAAAGCTGGTTATTCGGCTGCTTCTGCCGGAATGACGTTTACGAAGGTTCGGCCGTTGCCTTTGCGTTGAAACTGAACCTTGCCGCCTGTGAGCGCGAACAATGTGTGGTCCTTGCCCATACCGACATTGTTGCCAGGGTGCCATTTTGTGCCGCGCTGACGGCAGATAATGTTGCCGGGAACAACTGCTTCGTTACCAAATTTCTTAACGCCGAGACGTTTCGATTCTGAATCGCGACCGTTTTTGGATGAGCCGCCTGCTTTTTTGTGAGCCATCTGGTTTTCTCCTTAAGCGTTCGCTTATTTAATCTTGTCTTTAGCCTGGCCTTGCCAGTCTTTGATCTGGTCTGCACTGAAAGGCATATACTCGTCAACCTTGACAATGTCCGCTTCGCTAAGTGCTGCGATTTGCGCAAACGTTGTAATGCCTTGCTCGTTCAACTGCTTTTCAGCCACTGGACCGATGCCCTTAATGTCTGTCAGCTTATCTGCATCGCCTTCAGGTGCCGTAAACAATGGGCCATCTGGAGCAGCTTTAGCTTCTTCTTTTTTCGGAGCTTCCTTTTTAGGAGCTTCTTTCTTTGCTTCAGCCTTAGGTGCAGCAGCTTTTTCTTCTTTTGCCGGAGCAGCCTTCTTTGGCGCTGCCTTTTTAGAAGGCTTTTTGCCGTCTGTAAGGATTTCAGCAATGCGAACTGTAGTCAGATGCTGACGGTGTCCGATTGTGCGACGTGAGTTCTGACGACGACGCTTTTTGAAAGCAATGATCTTGCGTGTACGACCTTGAGAGACAATCTCTGCAGAAACGCATGCGCCTTCAACCAAAGGTGCGCCAGCAGTGATGTTACCACCCTCGCCGACCATCAATACGTCAGAAAGTTCAACAAAATCACCAGCTTCGCCAGCAACTTTTTCAATTTTTAGTACGTCTTCGGCAACAACGCGATACTGCTTGCCACCGGTTTTTACGACTGCGAACATCTTATTTCCTTCCAGTGTTCATCACGAACCTCAACAAGCGAAATTCCGCCGCTGGGCTAGTCTTTTTCAGTCTTCCGATTGGGAATACAAAACAAAAAGCGCGGGTTTCCGCGCCATCTGGGGTGGATATAGTGGAAAACGGGGCAGAAAGTCAAGGGTGGATGCATTCAGTTTACAATCTTAGAATATCGTGATTGTTGTTATTTACCAATGCGCAACCGATGATTGGGATTTCTTGCAATAAACTCTTCGACTTCGTTTAAGGTCTTTGGATAAGATTCTTGCAAGCTATCGCCACAGCCGGCAAACACAAAGCCGGCTTCCACTAGCTTTTGCACTTTTAACCATTGCTTCTTATCGGCTTGCTTCGGCGCGCGAAACGTTCTGCCTAAATAGGTCAACACCTCTCCACACTGCGGGCATTTATGGTCAAACTCTTTCCGGTTGAAATTATCCACCTCAATCTTAAAACTCTTGCGGCAATCAAAACAGCCATGCGCAATTCGATAGCGGGTACCGACACCTAAGGTTTTAGGTTTTTCTGGCCAAACATCGGAAAAATCTTTCCAATATCTTTTCCGATTATACTTTTCTTCTTTGGTGACCATATCAATTCCACACAAGAGACCCGTTCATTAAACCTAACTTATTCATTATTGTTGTACAACACTCTGCAATATTCAGGTAATCATGCTCCTTTATCTAAAGAGGATTATCCGCATGTCCCAACACCTCGTAATCGCATTTATTATGGTGCTTGTTTCCGGCATTGGCATCGCGATCCAAGCCCCCATCAACAACGCGTTGGGAGCGCAACTTAATAGCGGTCTGTTCGCTGCGCTGATCTCGTTCGGGGTCGGATTTACCTCCCTGTTGATCCTCAATCTTACGACTGCGAACTTTGCGCCGCTGCGCGCGCTTGGCTCTGCGCCACTCTGGATGTTTGCAGGCGGGTTGCTCGGCGCCTTTGCGGTTTACTCCTCGCTCACCAATGTTGCCAAGTTGGGATCACTAACCCTCGTCGCAACAATCCTTTGCGGGCAACTGACTGCCGCTTTGATCATCGATGCAGTTGGGTTTGGAAACCTGCAAGTGCAAGCGATTTCGCCAGCGCGCATATTGGCGGTCGTTCTGATCGCCAGCGGAATTGTGTTGTCGCGGTACTGATCAATATTCGTTATTCAACGCGTCCATGGCCGGGATTTC
>CALLHT010000107.1 GCA_938009335.1 uncultured Rhizobiaceae group bacterium | reverse complement strand
AATTTGAAAGAAGCGGTTTTGCGAGTTGGGCCCGCGTCTGCGCTAACATCCCTTACAACTGCGTTTGCGCTTTCTTCTTTTGCGTTCTCTTCAAGCGAAGCCTTGGTCGAGTTTGCCTGGGTCGGTGTTGTCCTCGTTTTATTTGCCTTTCTGGCTGTCATTGTCTCAGTGCCTGTGCTGGGGTTGGCGCTGATTAAGCTTGGATGGATTTCAACAGGTGCGCGGACGTCGTCTCCGTTTCGTTTTGGAGCATTGGCCAGCAACATCTATGAATCTGGTCCCAAGGTAATTGCTGCGGGCGCCCTTGTTGTTGTGGGGGCTATGTTCTTCGTTCATTCAGAACTAGAGCCAGACTACCGTATTACCGACCTGTTGCCGCGGGGCTCTTCAACGTTAGAGGCGGAGACTTACGCCAACGATGTGTTTGGTGGCCGCTCGCTGATTTTCTTCTCAATTCCGGTTGTCGGCGATGGTGGTATGACCAATTCTGACAATAGGAAACGGCTTGAAGACATTACGCGGTTGCTATCTGAGCCTTTCGGGAATGAGAAAGTCTATTCCATAGAGGCGCTTTGGCGAGGCAAGGATGCGGCGCAAACGGAGTTTATCGCAGAGAGAATTGAATCGGCGCCGGATGCAGCACGGCGTGGATATATTTCTAAAGACGGCGACAAAATGCTGGTTTCCCTCAGGGTTCCGTCCAGCCAATCCATTTCCGAAACGCAGGTATTGTTAGAAGATTTGCACAAGCGCCTTGAGGTGTTGCCATTTTATTCAGAACTAACCGTGACCGGTTTCCCGGTCCTTTTGGCCACTGAATTCAGTGACATGATCAATGAGCTGCGGCGAAACTTGCTGATTGCTGCGGGATTGGGGGTTCTTTTGATCGGATTTGCAACGCGGTCATTGTGGCTTGCAGCTATGGTTGCTGTACCGAACTTGTTTCCAATTCTGTTTGTTGAGGCGATCATTTATTTCAAGATTGGTCAGATCAGTGTGACGGAGGTTGTCGCGCTGACGCTCGCCTTCGGTATCGCGATCGATAACGCCGTCCACGTGATCAATGTATTCAGAGCTCAAGATGAGGCGAATGGCACGGTTAGGGAACGGTTGAGGTTTGCGGTGGGGGAAGTGGCGCCTGCACTTGCGGCCAGTACGATGATCATTTGTGCCGGAACTGCGGTTGCGCTCACCAGTAGTCTACCAATCCTCACGACCATTGGCGGGCTGATTATTGCGACACTGATCATTGCACTTGCAACCAATCTGATTATTCTGCCAGCGAACATACTGGCTCTGAGCAGAGAAAAGCACTGAGATTAGTACAATAGGCAATGGGCTAGAGGGGCGTTATGCAGAGCTACACAAATCCTGACAAAGAAACGTTCAAGCAGTTTCGTGAGATGGATCGTTCGGGTCCGGTTCATATGTTAAATCTTGTGAAACTGAGAGAGTCGGCGATTTATGACGACGGAACTATGGTTTCAGGTTCAGAAGCCTATGCCGCCTATGGACGGGAAACAGCGCCAATCCTCAAAAAAGTGGGTGGGCGTATTTTCTGGAGCGGTGCATTCGAATTGATGCTTATAGGTCCCGAAGATGAAGCATGGGATATCGCGTTTATTGCAGAATATCCCTCTTCGCAAGCTTTCGTGGATATGGTGAAAGATCCTGAATATCAAAAGGCTGTTAAACACAGAACTGCAGCCGTGCAGACCTCTCGCCTAGTGCGTTTTAACCCGCAAAAGCCCGGTAAATCATTCGGTTAGGTGCTCTTATAAGACCTTCAACCATTCATCTGTTGGCAAGCGTTTGGTCCGCAACGCGTTCACGGGGTGGTTTTCATCTTTGTAGCCAATTGCCAAACCGCAAAATAGCATCCATTCGTCTGGTGTTTCGCAGAATTCCGATATGGTTCTGGGATAGAATGACCAACATTCTTGTGCGCAGGTATCAATCCCATGTTCCTGAAATAGCAGCATTGCGGTTTGCAGATACATGCCGAGATCAGACCATTGGGGCGGCCCCATATCGCGATCTACAAAACAAAAGGCTGCGGCCGGAGCCCCAAAAAACTGGAAGTTGTTTCCAAACCATTCTAGGCGTTTGGGTTTTTCGTCTCGCGATATGCCCAATAATCCATACATGTCTTCGCCAACTTCAAAACGTGCGGTTCTGTATGGCTCTTTAAGCTTGGACGGATAAACGGCATATTCGGGCGCTTCGCCTTCAGGATGAGCGTCTCCGGCAAGTCTGCGCGTCATAAGCTCTTTTAGCTCGGGGAGTTTTTCCTCACTCAGGATGACGATTTTCCAAGGTTGAACATTGCCTCCGGACGGGGAGCGAGCGGCTTCCTCAAACACTGTTTGAACAGTCTTTAATGAAACCGGTGTGTCTTGAAATGCACGGGTCGAGATACGGTTTTTAACGGCGTCTGATACTTTCATGAAACGGTTATACCGTTAGTCTTCGATGGGTTGAAGCAGATTTTCCAATTGTTCGCGCAGGTGTTCGTGCTGCGTTGGTAGTTTCAAATCCTGTCCAAGATTTTGCAATGGTTCATCGCGGTCAAAACCTGGCTCATTTGTTGCGACTTCAAACAAGATGCCACCAGGTGTTCTGAAATAGATTGCCCAGAAATAGTCGCGGTCAATGACTGGCGTAACAGCGTAACCGGTGTCCATCAAGGCTTTACGGACCTGCAATTGTGCTGCGCGATCTTCAACTGAAAACGCGAGGTGATGGACCGAACCCGCGCCTTGTTGCGAGGCAGAAGCGGAAGGTAGCACCTCTACATCGAGCACATCTGCGCCATTCCCATTCTCAACGGCAAGTCTCGTAATGCCGTTTTGCGTATCCTGCACCTGATAATTCATGAACGTGAGTAGCTCTTTCATTGCGGCATCATCAGACAAGCGCATTGAAGTGGAATGAAACCCACGAATGGCATGATCCTCAGAAATGCTATCAGTTATCCAAGGAGCCCTTTTGTCATCAGCGATTTCCACAAGGGCAAACTCATCTAAATCGGGACCTGTAAATTCCAGACGCTGTTCGCCAAAGCGTTCAGATGTCACAAGGTCGGTTATTCCCATTTCTGCCAAACGTTTTCCCCAAAACCCTAACGAGCCTTGCGGCACGGAAAATGCGGTCTGTCCTACTTCGCCAACGCCTTTGTTACCTCTTGCCATGCCGGGAAACGGAAAATAGGTCATCACGGAACCCGGTGAACCATGCTCGTCGCCGTAATAAAGGTGGTAAACATCTGGGCGGTCAAAATTCACCGTCTTTTTTACGCGCCGCAAACCCAGTGTTTGGATGAAAAATGCATTGTTTGCGCGGGCGTCATCAGCCATCGACGTAACATGGTGCAGGCCCTTAATCTCTTTCAGCATGTCCGGAATCCTTGAATGTGTTCTAGCAACTAATTTACGGTTTCCATTTTGGTTTGGAAGATGGGGTTTGATTTACAGTGCGTTCACTCAATCTATGTGTCTACGATCTAGCAATTGCTCAATAGGTTCTTGTGTTGTCAGCGGGAAGGGCGTAGGCAACCGCTGAAGCCTCGGAGAGACACATGTTTGGAATCATCGCGCTTTGCGCCTCATATGTGTTTAGCCAGTTTTTCCGCGCATTCCTTGCAGTGTTGAATGAAGTGTTGAAGACGGATCTTGGCATGGGGCCGGTGGAACTGGCCTATGCATCTGGTGCCTGGTTCGTGGCGTTTGCGGTGTTTCAATTTCCTGTTGGAATTTTGCTTGATACCAAGGGGCCGCGTCGCACGACGGGATACATTTTCACACTCTTTTGCGGCGGTGGAACGATCTTGTTCGGGCTGGCGCAAAGTCCTGCAATGATCATTATTGCCATGGCTATGATTGGGGTTGGTTGCTCCCCGGCGCTTATGGGGCCGATGTATATTTTTGTGCGAGAGTATGATGCCGGGCAGTTCGCAACATTGGTTTCGGTGTTTATTGGTATTGGTACTCTCGGCAATATTGGAAGTTCAGCACCTTTAGCAGCAGCGGTGGAAGCCTATGGATGGCGGAACTGCGCTCTGGTTCTTGGGGTGGTTGCAGCCATGGTCGGCGTGGCGATTTTAGCATTAGTCCGTGATCCCGATCAGATTGGTGAGGACGGAACTTCTGAAGGCGGCGGCTTCTTTGATATTCTGAAAATCCGAGAATTGTGGTTTATCTTCCCAATGATCTTTGCTGGTTATGCTGCGTCAGCAGGATTGCGCGGGTCTTGGGTTGGTCCGATCCACAATGAAGTCTATGGTTACAATAGCCTTGAAACGGGAAATGCGGTGTTGATTATGTCTATCGCGCTTGTATTGGGAACATTCGCTTTCGGCCCGCTGGATCGTATTTTCAATTCAAGAAAATGGGTCGTTTTTTGCGGTAGCACACTCGTGTTGTGTATCTGCTTTTGGCTTTCGATGGGGCTGCCGGAAAATCCGCTTGTGTTCACCGGAGCAATCACGGCACTTGCTTTCTTTGGAGCGGCTTATGCAGTCCAAATGGCGCATGGAAAGTCTTTTGTTCCCTCCAATTTGGTCGGACGTGGTGTGACACTACTCAATTTCTGTGCGATAGGCGGGGCAGGGATCTTGCAGTGGATATCTGGCCCCGTGGTAGACCATTATACCGTTGCCGGTGATTTTGAACCGCAATACCAAGCCTTGTTTGCGTTTTATACAATCATTACCGCTCTAGCATTGGCCATCTACGGGTTTTCCAAGGACGCTAAGCCAAACAATTGATGGCAATTTTTTTGATCAAGGGAGTGTTTTCTCTAACCACTTGATAATACGTTGCGTGACAGGTTCGGTGTTTCCCGGAGACATAATATCCCCTGCAATGACATGCTTAGAGCCATCTTCGGTTTGTTCGACTTCGTACAGCTCAGTAGGACCGCCCCATTCGCTAGCCACCTTGCGAATTTCATCGGGAAAGATCACAGTATCTTCTGGTGAAAAAATAAATAGAGCCGGTTGCTTGATGGTGGATTTATGGACTGCTTTCATCATCTTCAGCATGGCAGTCATGGGGAAAATCGAACGGCTCGGATAGGATGTCGTCCACCACTTACCGTGCAATTCATTGCTTGGTTCCCACTCGCGATGTTGTCCGCCAACAAGCGGGAGTAGTGTCTCAGCCCAAGGGATGTTTGCCAGCGAAGTACTGATGCCCTGCAACTCATAATTTGCCGATAGAAAAATTGCAGCAGCAACATCTTTGGAAAGCTCGGTGTTCCCCAATCCCCACGTAGAGATGTTTGCACCGTTTGAAGTTGCAATCAAAATTACCTTGTCGCCGAGCCGTTTTCCAATCTCGATTGCTTCTGCGTAATCGTTTGCGTGATCTTGAACCGTTGCCTCGGCTAAACCATCTCCGTCGCGCCCATGGCCAGTGATACGGGTGTAGAACAAGTTGGCGTTCATCGCTTCAGCAACATGGTCAGGCACAGGCCTGATTTCATGTTTGGTTGCCGAAAACCCATGTACATAAACAACCGAGTAGGGGGTCTTCGCCTTAGTTGATACGTTACGCCAAATGATTTCTTTTTCCGCACCCGGTGTTAGGTTTGGAATACCTTTTTCAACCTCTGCCAAATAGGCATCAAGGTCGTTTCCTATGGTTGCACTATCAAACGTAATCATTTCAGTTGTATCTGGTCTTGGTCCGAGAAAGAAAATGAGCAGGAAAAGTAACAAGGTGCCCATAAGCATTTTAAAAACGCGTCTCATATTTTTCTCCTGCACGGGGTTGTTGGAGGCAATCTAACAATGCTGTAATTTAAAGGCTACCGATATCTACGTTTGCATGGTTTACCACGGTTCGCATGGCAAAACTGGATTGAACCCGCGCAACGCCGGGTAAGTTGGATAGCCAATTCTTGTGTACGTTCTCAAATGCTTCCATGTCTCGGGCTGTGACTCGAAGGATGTAGTCATATTCTCCCGACATGAGAAAACACGCGGCTATATGCGGGCAATGCCTGACTGCTTTCTCGAACTTCTCAAGGTCGGTTCCGGATTGACCCTCAAGTGAGATATGCACGATCGCAGTGATGGATTGTCCCAGTGCCTTATTAGATAGAGTAGCGTGATAGCCCTCAATTACTCCGGCCTTTTCAAGCTGCTCAATCCGACGCGCGCAGGCAGATGATGACAGGCCGACCTTGGTGGCGAGATCGACATGAGAAATTCGTGCATTATCTTGAAGGTGATTCAGAATTTGAGAATCAATTCTATCCAGTTTCATCTTTGATGGTTTCTCGTGATAATTTACTAATTTTCGCAGTATTTCTGCGTAGATTTTATGTTTCAAGTAAAAAACGCACGAATCTGTACGTGTTTTTATCATATTCTATCGAAAATTGCTGCTCGACAGGAGGATTTTCGATGCGCGTTGGGGTTCCAAAGGAAATTAAAGATAATGAGTTCCGGGTTGGCGTAACACCTGGTTCTGCGAGGGAATATGTTGCTCGCGGTCACGAAGTGTTTGTAGAAGCGGGTGCTGGTGCTGGTATCGGAGCAAACGATGCCGCTTATGAGGCTGCTGGTGCTAAAATTCTTCCCAATGCAAGTGACATTTTCTCCACTGCAGAGATGATTGTGAAGGTTAAGGAGCCGCAGCCAAGCGAGTGGGTCCAGCTGAAAGAGGGGCAAATCCTCTACACCTATCTGCATCTGGCTCCTGACCCTGAGCAGACAAAGGGCCTGATTGAATCCGGGTGTACGGCAATTGCTTACGAGACCGTAACCGATGACGAGGGTGGTTTGCCGCTTCTTGCGCCTATGAGCGAGGTTGCTGGACGGTTATCGATGCAATGCGCGGCAACTGCCCTACAGAAGCCAAATGGAGGCCGTGGAGTGCTTATTGGCGGCGTTCCGGGCGTCTTGCCTGCGAAGGTGGTTGTGATAGGTGGCGGCGTGGTGGGTACGCATGCTGCAAAAATGGCAATCGGCCTTGGTGCAGATGTGACCATTCTTGATCGATCGTTGCCGCGTATGCGCGAACTCGACGATATTTTTGGCAGTACAGCAAAGACCCGATATTCAACAGTAGAGAGTGTTGAAGAGGAGTGCATTGCGGCGGATGTTGTCATCGGTGCGGTTCTTATTCCAGGTGCTGCAGCGCCCAAACTTGTGCGCAAAGATATGTTGCATCGAATGAAAGATGGTTCTGTGATTGTTGATGTGGCTATCGATCAGGGCGGGTGCTTTGAAACCTCACGCGCGACTACTCACTCAGACCCGACTTATGTCGTTGATGATGTGGTTCACTATTGCGTGGCGAATATGCCGGGTGCCGTACCGCTAACATCGTCACATGCACTGAACAATGCAACGCTTCCGTTTGGCCTTGCCATTGCTGATCGAGGTCTCGAAGCGATTGCGTCTAATCCACATTTGCGCAACGGACTGAATGTTCACCGTGGTAAGATCACCAATTACGCGGTTGCTGAAGCGCTAAATCTGGATATGAATGCTCCCGAGGATGCGTTGAAAGTCGCCTGATCAATATGAAGTCGAAATCACTTCCACTCTGTGGTTTCGGCTTCTCCTATCCCGACCGGTGAAAAGCCCAGTTTTTGATACAATGGCAACGCGGCCGGGTGGTCTAGCGTATTTGTTTGGATGATCACTTTTTCCGGCTTATGAAGCCAAGCCGCTTTTACGGCTGCCGCCACAAACCATTTGCCCAAACCCAGACCCTGATAGTTTGGCATCAGGCCAAGATACTTTATTTCTACCGCGTTCGGTGCTTGCGAAAGATTAAGCTCAAAAAAGCCTGCCGCGCATCCCTCGACATAGAGAATAGATACTTCCACCTCTTTGGCATTGACCGTAACCTCCAACGCTTCGCCGGCAAGGTTTCGTCGGTCTTCCCAATGATGGTGTTTGCCCACATGCTCGTACAGATACGAATAGTAGGAGGCTGGTATGTTTTCTGCCCGAATAAGCGCTATGGGCGGTTTTGTAGGAACTGGGGGCATGATGCCCAAGGGGGTATCCATTTCCAGATAAGTAATTCTTGTCTGGAGTGTGTTTGATTTTGGTTTTCTGCCAGCCTTAGCCATTGGTTTCTACCGCTGGTCCGTTTGGCATTCCCCATTGGGCCCAAGAGCCATCAAACAGACGGTAGTTTTCGCGTCCGGTCTCCGTCAGTGCCAATGCTAAGATTGCTGCTGTGACGCCAGAGCCGCAGGTCGTGATAACCGGTGTATCCAAATCAATATCCAGATCACGGAAATGGCGCTCAAGCGTACTCAGGTCAGCCAGTTTGCCATCTTTTACGAATTTGGTTGCTGGGGCCGATTTTGAGCCTGGGATGTGTCCATTTCTCAAGCCCGGGCGAGGTTCTAAGCCCTTGCCATCGAATCTGTCTCGTGGACGTGCATCGATTACAACCGCTTCCTTGGAACTCATGTTACCTTCGACTGCCGCAATATTTGCTACTCGACTGCCTTGAAAATTAGGTGTGAATACGGTTGCTGCATGCTTTTTCGGCGGCCCTTGCTCCGTCGGTAGGCCAGCTGAGCGCCAGGCATCAAAACCGCCTTCGAGGATTTTGACATTCTTGGCACCCATGATTTTCAAGGTCCACCATACCCGCGGTGCTGAAAATAGACCGGGCCCGTCGTAGACGATGTTCAGGCGTTCTGAGGAAATGCCAATTTCACCAGCAACATGGGCAAACACTTCCGGATGAGGCAACATGTGTGGAAGATCAGTGTCCGGGTCAGCGATCTTATCAATGTCAAAATAGATCGCGCCGGGAATGCGACTTGCATTGTATTCAGCAATTGCATCGCGCTTATGCGCCGGTAAATACCAAGATGCGTCTATGAATGTAATGGCGGGATTATCCACCAAGTCCAAGGCGTCTCGTTGTGAGATGATGTTTTCCATTGCGCGTCTTTCGTGAATTCGCTGTCGCCAACGTATAGAACGGATATTTTAAGAACAGTAAGTGGAGATTGTCCACTTTTATCAGTTTCGCTTGAACCGCTCAGTTCCCCAATGACGAAAGAGAGCGATAGAATAAGGGCGTGAGGCCGTTTGCCGCGCGTGCGCGATCGTTGAATGGCGGTTTCAGGTGACCTCGGAAGTATTTGGACACAAGTTTGGCGAATGAAGCAGCGGGATCTATCCCTTGGCGTTGGCAAAGGAACCTGAACCATTTTGCGCCCACAGCCACATGTCCTTTCTCATCTTCGTAGATGATTTCAAAAATGGCTGCGGTCTGGTGGTCGCCAAATTCACGAAGCTTTTTTACAAGGGGCGGTGTCACATCAAGGCCGCGCGCTTCCAATACTAGGGGGACGATCGCAAGTCTTGCCGTTAAATCGTGTCCGGTTTCGCCAGCAGCTTCCCAAAGGCCGTCATGTGCGGGGAGGTCACCATAATCATGCCCTTCGAGTTGAAGGCGTTTGCGCAAAAGGGTGAAATGTTTAGCCTCCTCATCTGCAACTTTCATCCAGCCATCAAAGAAGGATCGAGGCATCGGTTCACGACCAAATCGAACAACTATATCAAGTGCTAAATCAATAGCATTCAGCTCAATATGGGCAATGGCGTGGATCAGTGCCAAGCGACCCCGTTTGGATTTTAAGGGTCGTTTTGGCACTTCAACGGGCGGTAAAAGTTCTGGTTTAGACGGGCGTCCGGGTCTCTCAGCAGGATAAATAATTGAACCATCTGATAGCGAAAGTGTGCGCTCACGCCACAATCTGGCGGTGAGTTGGGTAACGGCCACTTTCTCTTCGAGATCGCATGAGAGCAACGCTTGATTTGCTCCCGCGATTAGGCTTTTGGGCCTTGGTGTCGTCATCCAGCGAGCTCTTTGGTTGCGGCTAAGACTTCTTCCACATGTCCCGGCACTTTCACTTTATGCCAAGCGTTTGCGACTTTCCCGTCAGCGTCTATGAGCAACGTTGTGCGTTCAACGCCCATATAGGTTTTTCCGTACATGCTTTTCTCCACCCAAACGCCATATGCTTCGAGGGTGGTTTTTTCTTCGTCTGATAAAAGGATCGTTGTCAGGTTGTGCTTATCACGAAACTTGTCGTGTTTTTTGACCGGGTCCGGCGACATCCCAACAACCTTTGCGCCAAGTGCTTCAAAGTCTGCCAGTTTTTCAGAAAAACCAATGGCTTCCTTGGTGCAGCCCGGGGTGTCATCTTTTGGATAAAAGAACAGAATAACAGGGTTTCCCTTGTGCTCGGAAAGCGTGAAAGAGCCGCTTCCATCGGTTGGAAGGGAGAAATCAGGAGCAGTATCGCCAGTTGAAACTTTTGTCATTTGCCATCCTTTCGGCATTAATGGTCGATAGAATCATGTTAAATTAAGCGGCCAGTGCCGGAATATCGCTATATATACTGCAAATTGTATGCGGCAAGCGGTTGGGATGCTGGTTTGGGCTTTTTTAGCGAGGGGCGTCTTAAGCTGACAAGGTTTGGTCGAAAAAGAAGCGGTTTGAAGGATAAGGGCGTCCTTGGTGACGCTGGCCAGCATATGGTCAGCGCGCGACGTGGCTCGACCTTAAAACGCGCGATGCGCCTGTTGACGGCTGTTTTCGTGTGTTTTGGCATTGTCACAATCGCTGGCATTGTACTTGCTTATTACATGCTCCAAGGCAGATCTGACCAAGGGTCTGCGCTATTGACCCGCATTGAAACGTCCGTTGAGAAAGCACTCGGACCGAATTTTGACGTGACTATTGGTGCCGGTGAGACTGACCTAAGTCGTCTAGGACGGGTCACGTTCAATGCTCAAGATATTGTTGTGAAAGATGCCAATAACCGCGTTGTTGCTGGTTCAATTAAAACGCTGGAATTGGATGCTGACTGGTTAGGGTATCTATCCGGAGAAGGTGCTTTTGATGGGATCAAAATCTCAGGGGTGACTGTGGATACAACCACGTTGTTCAAACAGGGACCAGCAGCGCTACCGCCCCATTTAGATCGGGCCGTAAATGGTTTTGGCCGCTTTCTTAATGAGATTTATGTGACGTTCGAGCGTAATGAGCTGAAGTCGCTTCAGTTTGCGGATATTCAGATCGAAGGTCCGCTGTTAGGGCGGATCAGCCAGAAGCCGCTTCAAATTCCTTCCGTTGCTTTTACCCGGGACGAAAACAATCAGATTGTTGCGGGCGGTAAAATCTCTACAGAACATTCGACCATAGATATCTCTTCGTCCTATTCCAGATTAGAGAGTGAAAACTCCACTTACGAATTCCGTTTGTCGGGAATCAATTTGCGCGAATGGAGCGTTGATCCCAACAGCGATGAGCGATTTGTTGCAGCAGATGGACTTGCCAATCTTTCCGGCTCTTTTGAGTTTGATGCCAACGGCCAAGCGCAAGACCCCGTTTTCCAGTTGGCGAGTTCCGGCGGAATGCTGCGGCTAGGAAAGCGAGAGCGCAGCGATATCTCTCAGCTTGAACTCAATTTGAAAGTTTTCTTGGACAAAAACCAAATTGAACTGGAGCGCTCTTTTGTTGGTGTTGGTGGATTTAGTGGTGTGCTCATAGGTGGTTTGAAGCCGGTTGATGCTGCGGTCGGCTATGCTGGAGATATTCAATACGATCTTATTGTTGAGCGTGGAGAATACACTGATCAAGATACAGACGAAGCTCCGGTTCCCGGTGCATTTCAGGCGGCCGGTGTTTTTGCGCCATCCAGTAAGATGGTGGATGTAAAGAAACTTATATTCACTACCGCTGAGGGTGCTGTGACTGGATCCGCCAAAATTGGCCTTGAAGGCGAAACGCCATCGCTTCAAAGTGAATTGTCTACGGATGGTATTCAGATTCGGGCACTTAAACAGTTCTGGCCATTTTTTGTTGCAGGTGCCGCCCGTAACTGGGTCTTGGGTCACATCCATGACGGTTGGGTTGAAAAAGGAACCGTGTTTGCTGACATCCCTGCGGGAATACTCTTCAAGCTTCCGGAAGGCCGCAAACTAAAACCTGAACATTACCGAACCAATTTTACCGTTAAAGATTTTTCATTTCGTCCTTTCGGAAACATGCCGCGGATCGAGCAAGCGATGGGTGAGGTGTTGCTGGAAGGAATGAAGATTGAGGCCAAACTTGATTCAGGGAAAGCGAAAGATTCAAAAGGGAAATCAATCAACATCCGCAAAGCAAGTTTTCTTATGCGGGACTTCGCGGATGAAAACAGAACTGGCGAAACAACCCTTGAACTGGATGGTGATATCAAAACCATCGCGCGTATCTCTGATCGAAAACCTTTGCGGGTTATGGAGAGAATGAAAGTATCGGCGGATCAGTTCTCTGGTAAGGGACACGCCGATGTTGTCGCCAAGTTCCCGGTAGGGCGGAAAATTTCCTACAATGAGGTTGAGTGGAATGTTTTGCTTCAACTTGAAAACGGTAGCAGTAGCAAATCTATGGAAGGTCGCACCCTGAGTAAGGCCGACTTGTTGATCGATGCAAGTCCGATTGGAGCAAAAGTTTCTGGAACGGCTGCGATTGATGGCGTGAAATCGCGGATTGAAATTGTTCAGCCGATTGGCAAATCCGGCAAAGTTAAGCCGAAGCGGAAAATCGTTGCAACATTGGATGAAAAAGACCGCAAGAAATTGGGCTTTGATTTAGCCCCTGTGGTCAAAGGCCCCATCTCCATTTCGATTGAGCGATCGGCGGGCAAAGAAACCCACAATCTGGATTTTAAGAATGCGGAAATTGCTTTGCCATGGATTGGTTGGAGCAAGGGCAAGGGCATTGCTACCAAAGGTCGGTTTGACCTGGTTCAGTCAAAAGGCACATATGTTCTGAAAAACTTCGTACTTGCGGGTGCCGGATTTGAAAGTACCGGCGAACTTGTTCTCAATAAAAACGGGTTATTGTCAGCTGATCTTTCCAAAGTAAAATTGAACGAACGCGACGACATTCGCCTGAAAATCGAACGTAAGAAAGATACCTATAACATTAATGCGACGGGTCTTTCGTACGATACAAGAAGCATCATCAATACGCTGATTCATTCCGGTGGGTTCTCAAAAGCGCAAGGTGGAAGGTCTGTGAATCTGGTTGCAAATTTCGAAACAGTCCGGGGTTTCAATAACCGGATTATGCGTAATGCCATTCTTTTATATGAAAGCAGGAATGGACAATTAACGCGGTTGGACATGACTGCCAACGGTAGTGACGGACGCAAGTACAGCGTTCAGGCTCAATTGAATGGTAATGAAACGTTGTTTTCTATGGCAACCAATGACGCGGGCAATGCGCTTGCCTTCACGGACATTTACACCCGAATGGAAGGCGGAAATTTGAGTGCTAATCTTGTGCAGTCGCAAAACGGGCCATATATCGGGCCTGTTACTGTCAAAGACTTCAACCTGGTCAATGAACCCAAATTGGCCCGATTGGCATCTAATGTTAAAAGTCAAATACCGACTGAGCGAGGTGAGGCCCGTAAGGTTTTGCCTGATGCAGGTGACAAGACAATCAAGTTCCAACTAGCCGCTGCGCAAATTGAGCGTGGAAAAGGGTATCTCAACATCAATGATGCCATTATCCGCAGTGGTACGATGGGCTTTACCGCGACTGGTAATGTTTATGACCCTAAAGATCGTATGAGCTTGAAAGGCACATTTATGCCTGCGAACGGTGTCAATCTTGCTGTGTCTGCAATTCCCATTCTCGGCAAATTGCTCTCCAACGGAAAAGACAATGCGCTTATCGGCATCGCCTACCGTTTAAGCGGACAACGCAAAAACCCTAAACTAGAGGTCAACCCGCTGTCTCTGGTCACACCAGGTGTCTTCAACAAGGTGTTTGAATTCAGGTAAGTTTTTAGCTTGCTGCCGCTATTCCGGTTTGATCAGGAAGTGCTTCTTCTTACCCATAGACAGTTTGATTGCTCCATCATCGTTCATAACATCAGACGCAACAGACATGCGTTCGTCAGTCACCTGCTGATCATTGATCTTGATGGCGCCACCTTTGACATGCCGGCGTGCTTCGCCATTTGAAGATGCGAGACCAGATTTTACGATCAAGCTCAAAAGTCCGATGCCTTCGTCAAGTTCTGATTGGGCCACGTTCACGGTTGGCAAAGTATCCGCAGCTTGGCCTTCTTCGAATGTCCGGCGAGCGGTTTCAGCTGCTTGTTCAGCGGCATCACGCCCGTGAACCATTGACGTGGCTTCGGTTGCTAAAACCTTCTTGGCTTCGTTCTTCTCGACACCTTCCAGTGCTTCATATCGGGCAATTTCTTCCAGTGGCAGTGTCGTGAATAACTTCATGAAGCGGCCAACATCGGCGTCTTCCGTATTGCGCCAGTATTGCCAGTAGTCATAGACGGGCAAAAAGTCTTCTGAGAGCCAGACGGCACCGTCGGCCGTTTTGCCCATCTTTGCACCGGAAGAGGTTGTGAGAAGCGGGGTGGTGAGGGCAAACAGGTCGGGCGTACCCATGCGACGACCAAGGTCTACGCCGGAAACAATATTGCCCCATTGATCAGACCCGCCCATTTGCAAGCGACAATCGTATCTGCGTGCGAGTTCAGAAAAATCATATGCTTGAAGGCACATGTAGTTAAATTCCAGGAAAGACAGATGCTGTTCGCGCTCAAGCCGCAATTTGACGGAGTCGCGTGCCAACATCTGATTGACTGAGAGATGGCGACCGACGTTCCGGAGGAATTCAACATAGTTCAGTTCAAGCAGCCAGTCGGCGTTGTCGACCATGATAGCGTCGTTCGCACCATCACCGAACTCCAGGAACTGATTGAAGACTTTCTTGATGCCTTCTTTGTTTCGCGCAATATCATCGACAGTGAGCAGTTTTCTGCTTTCGTCTTTGCCGGAAGGATCGCCCACCATGGTTGTACCGCCACCCATCAGCGCGATGGGCTTATGCCCGGTTTGCTGGAACCAGTAGAGCAGCATAATAGATACCAAGTTTCCGACATGCAGGCTGCCTGCGGTCGCATCAAACCCGATATAACAAGTTGTCGTGTTTTCGCTTAGCAATTCATCTAGACCCGTTTCGTCAGAAATCTGGTGAATGAAGCCGCGGGAATGAAGCGTATGCAGGAATTCGGATTTGAACGCAGACATGGTTTATGTGCACTTTTTCTGGCAAGTTGTGAAAGAATCTGCAGTCACTTAGCAGGACGAAAACAAAATATCCACTTGGGGAATGAATTTTGTCGGAATTGAAGACAGCAAT
>CALLHT010000106.1 GCA_938009335.1 uncultured Rhizobiaceae group bacterium | reverse complement strand
TCGCCTCCACCGATTATCTTAGATCCTGACTCCACTAAACCTCAGGCTATCGCTCCCGGTGCCTTCAGACCAAGAGGAATATCAGTAACAAATGCCAGAGATAGCTTGATCGAAGGTAATTTGGTTTCTGGCACGTATTCTCCAAACGGAGCATATGGCATTGAGGTTGCACAATCGAGTGGCGTGAATGTCTTAGGGAATACGGTTTCGTTTACATCCATTGAGTTTAATCAATCTCTTCCGGTGAGTGTAAATGCTCCGCCAGATGAACCAACACTAGCTGGCATTGCGGTTGCTACCTTTGACGACGGTATTAATGTTATTCGCAGAAATACAATCTTGTTTTCAGATGAATTTGGAGGAAGCGAACTGTCCAGTCAGAATGGGGTCGCTCTGGCAACTGCTGGGATTATGCGCGCGCCTTCTGATCGGTCTAATGTTGGTTGCATCGGAAACACAGTAGGCGGTACATTTTCAGCATTCAGTGGTTGTAGTTTGCTGCGAGACAACATCAATCTGAGCGACTTACGGTAAGGGGCTTTACGTGGCGATATCTTAAAACGTTACCTAAATTGGAGGCGCTTGGAACTTAGTTCTTAGCGCCTCTTTACATTGCATATTTTTCCTGTATAAGCCGCGATATTCCACACGCAGGATTGCGCTTTTTGGCCTCAGCCTCTGATTGGCATTGTCAAAGTTTAGCGTTCCGGTGAAGGCATTTGCTTTTCATTCCCTGCGGAGGTTGAACCGGTAAAGGAGAAATACCAATGGCGCTGCCTGATTACAGCATGCGTCAGCTATTAGAGGCTGGCGCGCATTTCGGACACCAGACACATCGCTGGAACCCAAAAATGGACCGTTACATCTACGGTTCGCGCAATAATATTCACATCATTGACCTTTCACAAACTGTTCCGCTTTTGGATCAAGCGCTGAAAGTTGTTTCTGATACGGTAGCAGGCGGTGGCCGTCTTCTATTCGTCGGCACAAAGCGCCAAGCGTCAGAAATCATTGCTGATGCGGCTAAGCGTTCTGCGCAATATTACGTGAATGCGCGTTGGTTGGGCGGCATGTTGACCAATTGGCAGACAATTTCAAACTCAATCAAGCGTCTTCGTGAACTTGAAGAAATGCTAGATGGCAATTCAGCTGAATCGATCACCAAGAAAGAACGTTTGATGCGTACCCGCGAGCGTGAAAAGCTCGAGCGCGCACTTGGCGGCATCAAGGATATGGGTGGTACACCTGACATCCTGTTCATCGTTGACACGAACAAAGAGTCTATCGCACTTCAAGAAGCCAAGAAACTGGGCATTCCGGTGGTTGCAATCCTTGATTCCAACTCTGATCCTGATCACGTTGATTACCCTGTTCCTGGCAATGACGACGCGTCACGCGCCATTTCGCTATACTGCGATCTGTTTGCAAAAGCGGCTCTAGACGGCATTGCTCGCCAGCAGGGATCTGCAGGCGTCGATATTGGCGCTTCTGCTGAAGCACCGGTTGAAGAAGTTCTTGCAGCGGCGCCTGAAGCACCAGCCGAAGAAGCTGCTCCGGAAGCTCCGGCGCCTGTTGCCGAGGCTGCACCCGCAGAAGAAGCTGCCCCAGCTGCAGCAGCAGATGAATCTGCACCATTGTTTGCAACACCAGAAGGTGAGCCGGATGATCTGAAGAAAATTTCAGGCGTTGGTCCGGTGCTTGAGGGCAAACTTCATGCGCTTGGCATTACAAAATTTGCTCAGGTTGCTGCGTTTACGCCGGAGGACATCGCAATGGTTGATGATCGTCTTAGCTTTAAAGGCCGTATCGAGCGTGACAACTGGTTGGAACAAGCTGCTGAGCTTGCAAAAGGCTAACGGGTTGGGCCTGCTTGAATTGCGGGCAGGCCATCCCAATTCTTCAAATTGACACATAAATCAGGGTCTCAGGCCCTGATTTTTCGCTAAATGGCATATGAGTGCCAGAAAGAGGATAAAATGGCTATTACAGCTGCTCTTGTGAAAGAACTGCGCGAAAAGTCTGGCGCAGGCATGATGGATTGTAAAAATGCGTTGAACGAAACCGGTGGCGATGTAGATGCTGCTATGGATTGGTTGCGTTCAAAAGGTATCGCAAAGGCTGAGAAGAAATCCGGCCGTGTTGCTGCAGAAGGTTTGATCGGTATTTCAGGTGAAGGCGCTTCTGCCGCTGTTGTTGAAGTGAACTCAGAGACTGACTTTGTTGCTCGTAACGAGCAATTCCAAAACCTTGTCCGCAATGTTGCGACGACTGCTCTTGGAACAGATGGTTCAGTTGAAGCTGTTGCGGCTGCACCGCTTGCTGGTGGCGACAAATCTGTTGCTGACTCAATCACAGATGCAATTGCAACAATCGGCGAGAACATGAACCTTCGCCGCGCTGCGAAACTCGAAGTTTCTAACGGTGCTGTTGCTAGCTACATGCACAATTCTGCAGGTGACGGCATCGGTAAAATCGGCGTTCTTGTTGCGCTTGAATCTACTGGCGACGCGGCTGCGCTGACTGCCATCGGCAAGCAAGTTGCGATGCATGTTGCTGCAACAAACCCGCTCGCGATGACCAAGGACGAAGTTCCTGCTGACGTTGCTGAACGTGAGCGTGCTGTTTACCTTGAAGAAGCCAAAGAATCCGGCAAGCCGCAAGAGATCGCCGAAAAGATGGTCGATGGTAAGATGAACAAATTCTACAAAGAAAGCGTACTGCTTTCACAAGCATTTGTTATCAATCCTGACCTTTCAGTCGAAAAAGCACTAAAAGAAGCAGAAGCATCTGTTGGTGCTCCGATCACAATGAAGGGTTTTGTTCGCCTTGCACTTGGTGAAGGCGTCGAGAAAGAAGAAGAAGATTTTGCTGCGGAAGTTGCTGCTGCTGTGCAAGGCAGCTAAGGCCTGCAAAATCAGATAATTCTGCATAAAAATTACCAAGGGCGTTTCGTGACAACGGAGCGCCCTTCGTGTATCGATAATCAGCTTTTTGAGGGAAAGTGATTCATGGGTTCTTCGCTTAAATATCAAAACGTCCTGCTCAAGGTCTCCGGTGAAGCCCTTATGGGCGATACGGGGTTTGGCATTGATCCGGGAACGGTGCAGCGGATTTGTGCCGACATCAAAGAGGGCGTTTCCCTTGGTGCCCGCGTTGGTCTCGTCGTTGGCGGAGGTAACATCTTTCGGGGTGTTGCGCTTGCCGCAAAAGGTGCAGACCGTGTCTCCGGTGACCATATGGGCATGCTCGCAACCGTCATGAACGCGATTGCCTTACGCATGGCGCTTCAGGATATGGGCGTTGATGCGGTTGTATTGTCAGCGATTGCGATGGATGAAGTTTGCGAACAGTTTTCCCAACGCGCTGCTGAAAAATATGCAAGCGAAGGAAAAATCGTCATCTTTGCTGGTGGTACTGGCAATCCATACTTCACGACTGATACAGCGGCAGCATTAAGGGCCTGTGAAATGCAATGCGATGCGCTTTTGAAAGCAACACAGGTCGACGGGATTTATTCAGCTGATCCAAAAAAGGATCCTGACGCTACGCGGTTTGATTCAATAACCCATGCCGAAGTATTGGAACGTGGCCTTGAAGTTATGGATGCGGCTGCAGTGAGCCTCACAAAAGAATCTAATATCCCCGTTGTTGTTTTCTCTTTGGAAGATGAAGGCGGGTTCGCAAAGATATTGAAAGGCGAGGGCCGTTCTACTACGGTCTCCGTTAATTGAGTTTAAGTCGAGAGAAAGAAGCAAAATGTCCGACGGAATTATAGACCTTGCAGATATCAACCGCCGAATGGAGGGCGCTTTAACTGCCTTGAAGAGTGATTTGGCTGGCTTGAGAACCGGTCGAGCATCAGCCAGCATTCTTGATCCGATTATGGTGGATGCTTACGGCCAGCAAATGCCTATGAATCAGGTGGGAACCGTTTCTGTGCCCGAGCCGCGAATGATTTCTGTTCAGGTTTGGGATAAATCCATGGTTGCTGCGGTCGAGAAAGCAATTCGAGAATCCGACTTGGGTCTTAATCCGGTAACGGATGGTACCAATTTGCGAATTCCTTTGCCGGAACTCAATGAAGAGCGTCGTAAGGAAATCGTAAAGGTTGCGCATCAATATGCTGAGCAGACCAGAGTTGCCATTCGTCATGTTCGCCGTGACGGCATGGACACGCTCAAAAAGGCTGAGAAAGACGGAGATCTAGGACAAGACGACGCCAGAGGTTTGTCCGACAAGGTTCAAAAGTCTACAGATGACATGATTGCAGAGGTCGATAACATTATCGCTGCGAAAGAAACAGAAATCATGCAGGTTTAGTGGGAAAAAAGTGTCGAGCGATCACGCAACACCAGCTGAAAAACGTAAAGCTACGCCTAAGCACATAGCCATTATTATGGATGGCAATGGTCGCTGGGCTGAGCAGCGTGGCTTACCCAGAACTGCAGGACACAAGCAGGGTGTTGAAGCAGTCCGCCGGACGGTAAGGGCGGCAGGTGATTTAGGTGTTGAATATTTGACGCTTTACTCGTTTTCTACCGAAAATTGGTCGCGGCCCGAAAGTGAGATTTCTGAGCTCTTTTCGTTGCTTAGGTTGTTTATTCGCCGTGACTTGGCTGACCTTCATAAAAGCAATGTGCGTGTTCTGATTATTGGTAGCCGCAAACGCGTTCCTGATGATCTTCTCAATTTATTGGATGAGGCGCAAAATCTGACAGCGGGCAATACCGGCCAAACGCTGTTGATCGCGTTCAACTATGGTAGTCGTGACGAAATACTCAACGCGACTCGTTTGATTGCAGAACAAGTCGCGGAGGGCAAAGTTTCGCCAGACCAGATAGATGAACAAATGATGGATGGATTCTTGTATACGCACGGCGTGCCTGAACCTGATTTGCTGATCAGAACAAGCGGTGAAAAGCGCCTATCCAATTTCCTATTATGGCAACTTGCCTATAGTGAGTTCATATTTATGGACTGCTTGTGGCCCGACTTTGGTAAGGATCAATTGGCGGAAGCAATCGATACATTCTGCGACCGCAACCGGCGGTTTGGTGGGCTCGTTAGGGAAACGGGATCGTGAACGCAGATGCGTCGGAAGAACGGTTTCTCAACCGGGAACTGAAGCTGCGCATTGTTTCTGCAATTGTTTTGGCCGTGATCGTTTTGTTTATGACGTGGATCGGCGGCCTAACGTTCCAGCTTTTATGGGCGTTCATAGCGCTTTTTATCTTTAACGAGTTTTCCACCATCACCAAGTCTTCCATGCCGATGATAAACCGTTTGGCGGCGATTGGTTTCCTGTTGCTCGTCATCGCCGCTTACCTTAGTGGAAAACTATTACTGGCAGAAGGACTGCTGGTTTTAGGCGTGGTGTTGTTAGCAATTTGGGAATGGATGAGTTCACGCAGCGTTTTGGCTGCTATTGGTCTTGCCTATGCAGGTCTGCCGTTCATTGCGATGTCTGAACTTCGATTGGATACAATAAGTGGTCTGCTGCTCGTGGTCATTGTATTTGCCTGCGTTTGGGGAGCAGATGTATTTGCTTATTTTGCCGGGCGATCAATTGGTGGGCCGAAACTCGCACCACGCATCTCGCCTAAGAAAACCTGGGCAGGATTTATAGGCGGCATTACCGGAAGCGTGATTTTAAGTTGGGCGGTTGTCGCCTATGCCGGAAAATCGCCGGGCACTGGCTTTTTCGCACTTATCATTCTAGTGGCCGTTGCATCGCAAGTCGGAGACCTGGCGGAATCTGTGCTTAAGAGGCGCTATAACGTAAAGGATTCTGGTTCGCTAATTCCAGGACATGGCGGCGTGCTGGACCGGGTTGATGGTCTCATATTTTCCGCCGTTTTGTTATGGGGCACTCTTTATGTAATCCAGTGGAATTCATCTTTTGATAATTCAATCCCTGTAATCTTTGATAATGTCTTTTTGTCGCCTTGATGCGCGGTATGAACGGTCTTATCTGCAACACGCAGCAAGAGGTGTGAACGAATATGGAATTCCTGGGTAATTTAAGTGCGGGTGGGTTTTCACTATTTGGCTATATTCTGCCTTTCCTCGCCATTTTGACGGTTGTCGTTTTCTTTCATGAACTGGGTCACTATCTCGTTGCGCGCTGGAATAAAGTTGACATCGACGCATTCGCGATCGGGTTTGGTCCGCAGATTATCGGTTTTGATGACAAACACGGCACGCGCTGGAAACTATGCGCGATACCGCTTGGCGGCTATGTTAAGTTTGCCGGCGATGCCAATGCAGCATCTGTACCGGATCACGAACGCCTTGAATCTATGACGGAAGAACAAAAAGCCGGTAGTTTTGAGCACAAACGGGTAGGGCAGCGCGCTGCTGTTGTTGTTGCAGGCCCTGTTGCGAATTTTATTCTTGCTATTCTTATTTTTGCAGGCTCTTTCTATTTTCTTGGTCGTTTCGTAACAGACCCTGTGGTGTCCGAAGTCGTGGCGGAAAGCCCGGCGGAGGCTGCAGGCGTATTAGCGGGTGATATCATAAAGGAAATCGACGGCATTGAGGTGAATAACTTTCGAGATGTGCCGCGTCTTGTAGCGCCAAAACACGGTTTAGAGCTTCAATTTACGCTTGAACGCGATGGCAAACTGATAAACCTGCCGATTACACCAAGACTTACAGAGCAAGAAGATCGCTTCGGGAATATCAACCGCATTGGAGTGGTGGGCATTATAAGCCGTGCAGAAGAGGCGAATGTTCGCAAGAAAGAATACGGAATTATTGAAGCGTTTGGCGCAGGCGTTGCCGAAACCATCTACATCGTGAAGCGGACATTCCAGTATCTAGGCGGCATCTTCTCTGGCCGTGAATCCGTCGATCAGTTGAGTGGCCCGATAGGCATAGCCAAAATTTCAGGCGATGTGGCAACCCTGGGGTTGACCGCGCTTATCAGTTTAGCAGCGATCCTCTCTGTGAGCATTGGTTTGCTCAATCTGTTTCCAATTCCCATGTTGGATGGTGGCCACCTGGTGTTTTATGCCTACGAAGCCATCGCAGGTAAGCCTATGGGACAGCGGGTGCAGGAATATAGCTTCCGTTTCGGCTTTGTTTTGCTGATTTCCATGATGCTGTTTGCTACGCACAACGATATTGTGAACCGATTGGGCTTCTTTAACTAAAAATCGGGCCACAGATCCGGAAATTGGGCAATTTCAGTCACAAAATGACCGTGTTTCACGTGCTTCTCGTTGGATGTGTACAGGCTGATTCAGGTTGTATCATTGTAACAATGAGAAATGCGATTTGATCGGTTCTTAGACGAAAATTAACCACAAAATTCAAATGCATTGGGTTAAAATGCAACAGTTATGCATAATCAAGAATTTGGTGGTACCAATTTGCGGAACAAGTGTTGCACGACGGGGAAAACTCTGTAAAAGGTTTGTTAACTAACGGATTCTCGTAGTGCGTTCGCGCGCGAGGGTGGATAATAATAAGCCTGAGATGGTGGATTGAGAATAACAAGATGTATCTGAAAACTCTGACTAAATCCTTGGTTTTAGCGTTTATCTTTACGGTTGGCGCCGTTATGATTTCAGGCGTTGCTGGCGAGAAACTGGGAACCGAGGCGCATGCAGCAGTGGTGAGCAGCATTGATGTACGCGGAAATGAGCGCATCGATGATGAAATTGTTGCTTCTTATCTCACAATTTCTCCTGGTCAGTCTTTCGATAACTTCGATGTGGACGACTCGATCAAAGCGTTGTTCGCAACCGGCTTGTTCAGCGATGTCTCCATCTTCCAACAGGGCTCTGTGCTGGTTGTCGATGTGGATGAAAACGCGACCGTTAACAAAATTCAGTTTCAAGGCAACAATCGCCTGAAAGACGATGCGCTCAAGACCATTATCTTGCTGAAAGAGCAGGGCGTATATAGCGACGAGCAGGCAGGCATTGATGTTGCCCGTATCCGCGAGGCCTATGGCCGTGTCGGCAAGCGTGGCGCAACAGTCAGCTTCGAAGTTATTCCTTTGGAGAACAACCGCGTTAACGTGATTTATCGTGTTGATGAAGGCGACAAGACAAAGATTTCGTCGATTAACTTCGTCGGCAATGATACATTCTCTGATCGCCACTTGCGCGATGTGATTGCAACGAAGGAATCATCATTCCTAAGCTTCCTGCAATCAAACGATGTGTATGATCCAAACCGTATTTCATCTGACGAAGAAGCGTTACGCAACTTCTACTTCAACAAAGGCTTTGCGGATTTCCAAATCCTCTCAACTACTGCTGATCTTGATGAGGTGGAGAATGAGTACACAATCACATTCACCTTTGAAGAAGGCGTTCGCTACACATTCGGTAATATTTCTATCGACAGCACAGTGCCTAATCTGGACCCAACGGGCCTAGAAAGCCTTTACAAGTCGAAGCCGGGCGATTTCTACAGCGCTAAGAAGGTAGAAGATACCATTCTCGCGATTACGGAGCGCGTGTCTGAAGAAGGATTTGCCTTTGTTGAGGTTGTACCTCGCGGCAACCGGAACTTCGAGACCAACACAATTGATGTGGTTTATCTGGTTGACGAAGGCGCACGCGTCTTTATCGAAGACATTGTGATCATCGGCAACGACCGGACACGAGACTATGTAATCCGGCGTGAATTCGATATTTCTGAAGGCGATGCCTATAACCGCGTGCTTGTGAACAAGACGCGTGACCGCATTCAGGCTCTTGGCTTCTTTGAATCTGTAAACATTTCAACACGCCCAGGGTCTTCACCCGATCGTATTCGTGTGATTGTAAATGTTATTGAACAATCTACGGGTGACATCTCACTTTCAGGTGGTTTCTCAACAAACGGGGGCGTTTCAGCTCAGGTTAGCTTGACAGAACGCAACTTCCTCGGTCGAGGTCAATTCCTGCGCGTTGCGTTTAGTACTAGTGATGACGAAGAAACATATGGCTTTGATTTCACAGAGCCTTATTTCCTCGGTTATCGTATCTCTGCTGGCGTTTCTCTTTCATCAACGCAATCTGATGCGACTTCCGAGCGTCAATACCTAGTTGATAGCAATTCGGGTCGTATTTCATTTGGCCTACCGATCACTGAACAACTTCGTGCTAATGTATTCTACAGCTATAGAGATAGCGATACGCGCGCAAATGGTGTATTGATTGATCCCGGTTTACAGCTAATTTCAGTGCCAGACCCTGATCCAACAGCTCCGCCAGGAAGTACAATAATGGTTGCGCCTAGGACATCGGATAATGTGCAAGGTAATACAGACAGCGAGCTTTCAGCGGGTTTGTTCGATGATTTGGGTTCATTCACTGCATCAGGTGTGGGCTATAGCTTTCTCTACAACACACTTGATAACCAAGGTGCGCCGCGCGAAGGCATAAGAGCAGCGTTTACCCAAACCTATTACGGTGTAGGTGGTGATGCGAATTATCTGCAAACAGATGTCCAACTTGCGGCCTATCATTTGCTTTCAGAAGAAGAGGATATTGTCCTGTTCGGCCGCGTTCGTGGTGGTCACCTTGAACAATTTGGCGGCGATGGAACGAACTCAATTACGGATACTCTAAGGACCGTTGATAACTTCCAAGCGCGTTCAAATACCATTCGCGGCTTCGATTCCTTCGGTTATGGTCCTCGTGACCCATTCACGGGCGATCCTCTGGGTGGTCAAACCTTCTGGAATGCAACAGCGGAAGTGCAGTTCCCGCTACCATTCGTACCGCGTGCAATTGGATTGAGAGGTGCTTTGTTTGCGGATGCAGGTCAGATTACAAACCCGGGCAATGGTGCTCTTGACGCAATTCGAAATATTGGTAATTTTCCTACTGATGACGCGCTTTTAGGCGATCCTGACGATGATGAAATCCGTGCTTCAGTCGGTGCGAGTATCTTGTGGCAATCACCATTCGGACCTTTGCGCTTTGATTACGCGGTGCCAATCGAAGATCAGCCGTTTGATGATATCCAAGAGTTTAACTTCGGCGTAAGTTCCGCATTCTAATCCAACCATACGGGCCGGAACTTCCGGCCCTTATTGTATCGGGTCATATGTTTATTTCACCTCAGGTTTTATCGATTGAAGATGCTGCGGCGGCGTGCGGTGCGGAATTGCATCTTAATGGTATTCACGCTTCTGCAGAACTAAATGGCGCAGGCCCAATTGAGTCAGCACAACAGGGTGATTTGTCTTTTGTCGATAACCCTAAGTACCTGAAATACTTGAAAGAAACCTCGGCTACGGCAGTCTTTTGTCTTGAGAAGTTTCGAGATCAGGTACCCGATGGCGTCGCTGCAATTGTGCACGAAAAGCCTTATGAGGCTTATGCGCAGGTACTTGCTTTGCTTTATCCAACTGCGATGCGTCCTGCACCTGTCACGGGCATCGCAGGTGTTTCCGCACAGGCCTTTGTTCATCCAGATGCCAAGATCGAAACAGATGTTACCATTGAAGCTGGTGCCACTGTTGGCCCGAATGCCGCGATAGGGGCGGGGTCTGTGTTGCTTCCCGGTGCCGTTATCGGTCCGGATGTGCAAATCGGGCGTCATTGTACCATTGGAGCGAATGCGACCGTAGTTCATGCGCTATTGGGCGATGACGTAATCATTCATAATGGTGTGCAGATAGGGCAAGACGGTTTTGGTTTTGCCATGGGCCCGGGTGGCCACAAAAAAATCCCTCAAATTGGGCGGGTGATCATACAGGACCGTGTGGAGATTGGCGCTAATTCTACTGTGGATCGCGGAGCCAATCGGGATACAGTGATCGGCGAAGGCACGAAGATTGATAATCTGGTCCAAATCGGACACAACGCAACCATTGGCCGTAATTGCGTGATTGTTGGTCTGGCTGGCATCTCTGGAAGTGCAACACTTGGTGATTTTGTTGTGGTAGCAGGTCAGGCGGGTATTGTCGGCCATACCACAGTTGGGCATGGTGCACAGGTAGGCGGTGGGTCTGGTGTCCATGGCGATGTGGCACCAGGCGAACGGGTGATGGGCTATCCGGCAATTAAGGCATCTACCTGGATGCGACAGGCTGCAAAGATCATGATTGCGGATAAGAAAGATCGAAAGAAGGGAAAAGGCAAAGATGACTAGTTCCATCGAAACGATTGAAATAAAGGAGCTTTTTTCTCTTTTACCGCATCGTTATCCGTTTCTGTTGATTGATCGGATAAGTAATGTTGAAGGCGACCAACGCGGCGTAGGGATCAAAAACGTAACCTTTAATGAGCCGCATTTCGGCGGTCATTTCCCGGGCGACCCGATTATGCCGGGCGTTTTAATTGTTGAAGCAATGGCCCAAACGGCAGGTGCAATCTGTGCCAAGGAAAATTCCAAGGGCAAACGAAAGCTTGTGTACTTCATGACAATTGATGACGCAAAATTCCGACGTCCGGTTGTTCCTGGAGATCAGTTAGAATTGCGTGTGGTGAAGCAGAAGCAACGTGGTAATATTTTTAAGTATGATTGCGAAGCGTGGGTGGGAGACGAAAAGGCAGCCGAGGCAAAGATCGGCGCCATGATGGTTGATCCGGAAGAAGAATAATATGTCAGCTACAATTCACCCGTCAGCAGTAATCGAAGACGGTGCTAAAATCGGCGACGGTTCGATCATCGGCCCGTTTTGTCACATTGGAAAAGATGTCGTGATTGGCTCTGGTGCTGATCTCAAGTCGCATGTTGCTGTATCCGGGTACACGACCATTGGTGATCGCGCTCGGATTTTCCCATTCGCGTCGATTGGCCATGAGCCACAGGATCTGAAGTTTCAAGGGGAAAAAACCACCCTAAGTATTGGAGATGATTGCCTAATCCGCGAAGGCGTAACCATGAATCCGGGCACAGCTGGTGATGAGAGCAATACCACCATTGGCAACAAATGTACGTTTTTGGCGAATTCCCATGTGGCACATGACTGTCAGATCGGAAGCAATGTTATTTTTTCCAATGGAGTCTTGGTTGCTGGGCATTGTAAGGTGGGCAACAATGTTATCATCGGAGGCGGTGCGGGTGTTCATCAGTTCTGTCGAATTGGTGATAACTCGTTTATCGGTGGCATGGCTGGCTTGGAAAACGATTTGATCCCGTATGGTATCGCATTAGGAAATCGGGCTTATTTGGGCGGATTGAATATTGTTGGTATGAAACGCGCCGGTGTCGAACGTGATAGCATTCATTCAACCAGAGCTGCGTTCAAACATATCTTTTCCGGAGACGTATCCGTACAGGAGGCGGTGGATGCCCTTCCTGCGGAGCTTCTTGAGGATGATATGGTCGCCAAGATTGCATCATTTATCAAAGCGTCAGGCGATCGCTCGTTGTGTACGCCTAAATAGTGGTGCCTCCGGATGGTTATTGATCCCGCCATCGAGAGAGTTGCTATATTCACAGGCAGAGGTAGTCTGCCGCGAGAAATAGCCGACAGTTTGAGAGAAAAAGGCAGTGAGCCATTTCTGATTGGCATCAAAACCGAGTATGAGCCGTGGATCAAGAGTTTCGATCACGTAATGCTTCACTGGGGGCAGTTCAGCCGATTTTTCAGGTCAATGAAGCAGGCAGGTGTTACCCATATATTGTTTGCAGGCGGTCTAACGCGCCCCAAGATCAATTTGTTGAAGGTTGATTTCGGGGCTTTCAGATTTCTGACAAAAGTTCTTGGCTTGATGCTGGCAGGTGACAACACATTGCTTTCTGGATTAATCAAAGAGATCGAGAGAAACGGAGTGAAGGTATTGGGCGCTCACGAAGTAATGCCTGAATTATTGGCGACTTCCGGCATAATTGCCGGGAAGAAGCCATCAGCGAAAGCGCGGAAGAATATGGAACGCGCTGTCGAAGCCTGTGCCAAACTGGGTGAACTTGATATTGGTCAAGCTGCCATTGCGGTTGGCGGGCGTGTGGTGGCGCTTGAGGGGATTGAGGGTACAGATGAGATGCTGCGTCGTGTTTCCGAGTTGCGTAAATCTGGTAGACTAGCCGAATCCGGTTGTCATGGTGTGCTAGTCAAAACAATGAAGCCACAACAGGATATGCGGGCTGATTTGCCTGCCATAGGTCCGCAAACCATTCAAAATGCGCATGAAGCAGGTTTGGCGGGCGTTGCGGTTGAAGCAGGTCACTCATTGATACTCGAGCGAGAGCAAACTCTAGCGCTTGCTCGAAAGCATGGGGTATTTATCTTTGGTGTAGAACGAACAGGCGGAGATTAAGTTCTGACTGAGAATCCTGTCCCTGTAAAAATCTACTTCGTTGTTGGCGAAGAATCTGGCGACACGCTGGGCGCGAATCTCATTGATACATTTACAGAGATGAACCAGCCAATCACACCTGTGGGCATGGCGGGCAAGCGCATGCAAGAACGCGGAATGAGCTCATTGTTCGAAATTTCGGATATCTCAGTCATGGGTGTCTCCGGTGTTGTGTCTCAACTACCAAGATTGTTGAAACGGATCGGGCAAACGGCTGATGACGTTCTCAAACAAGCGCCCGATGTATTGATCCTGATAGATAGTCCGGAGTTTTCTTACCGGGTTGCAAAGCGGGTGCGAAAAAAGAACCCGAATATCAAAATCATCAAATATGTGTCCCCATCCGTATGGGCATGGCGTCCGGGAAGAGCGGCTAAGATCAAGCCGTTTATCGATCATATTCTTGCGGTTCTGCCGTTTGAGCCTGAGGTTTTGCGTTCGTTAGATGGCCCGTCATCAACTTATGTTGGTCATCCTCTTGCAGCAGAAGCACCTGACATATCTATTAAAACTCGGAAAGTTCTGCGCGATGTGCCCAATTTGGTGGTCTTGCCGGGCTCAAGGAAAAGCGAAACCAAAAGACTGCTACCGGTCATTACTGATACTTTGGAAATCCTTAAAAGCCGTGGCAATGAGTACACTATACAATTGCCTGCAGTGCCTCGGTTGGAGGCGGAAATCCGGGAGGTAACGAAGAACTGGCCATTTCCTGTAGAGATTGTGAAAGGCGATGATGCGCGCAAGAAGGCGTTCAGGGAAGGGGATCTGGCTCTTTCAGCTTCAGGCACGGTGACCCTGGAATTGGCGCTCTACAAACTCCCGATGATCTCGATTTATAAACTCGACTGGATGGCAATGCGCATTCGTCATTTGTTGACGGGTTGGTCAGCTTCCTTACCCAATCTGATTGCTGATTATCCGTTTGTGCCAGAGCGTTTGAACGAATATGCACATCCTCACTACATAGCCAGAATGATTGAGCGTCTGATGTTGAACGAACACGAACGGCAGGTTCAACTCGATGGCTTTGAGGTAGTCGCGAGGCGTTTAAAGCAGGAAAGTCCAAGCGCGCGGCTCGCTGCAGAAACTATTCTCAATATCGCGCAAGAAAAAAGCCGCTAGCTCTCGCCAGCGGCTTTCTCAATTTCTGGACCAGCAGATCATCGTTTATCGAGTGATACGTAATCGCGGCTTGTCGCGCCTTGATACAATTGACGTGGACGACCTATTTTTTGCTTCGGATCTTCGATCATCTCTTTCCACTGCGAAAGCCAACCAACTGTACGCGCCAGCGCAAACAACACAGTGAACATGTTGGTTGGGAAACCAAGAGCACGCAATGTGATGCCCGAGTAGAAATCGATATTCGGATACAATTTCTTCTCGATGAAGTACTCGTCTGTCAGCGCAATGCGCTCCAACTCCATTGCAACTTCAAGAGTCGGATCATCCTTGATGCCTAGTTCCTGAAGTACTTCGTGTGTAGTTTTCTGCATGATACGGGCACGCGGATCGTAGTTTTTGTAAACTCGGTGGCCAAAGCCCATCAAACGGAACGGATCGTTCTTGTCTTTCGCGCGCTTCACATATTCTGGAATACGATCAGCTGTGCCAATTTCCTGAAGCATGTTCAGTGCTGCTTCATTAGCTCCACCATGCGCTGGGCCCCAAAGACATGCGATACCAGCAGCAATACAAGCGAATGGATTTGCGCCTGAAGAACCGGCAAGACGCACAGTTGATGTTGATGCGTTCTGCTCATGGTCGGCATGGAGTATGAAGATGCGATCCATTGCTTTAGCAAGCACCGGATTGATTTTGTAATCTTCTGTCGGAACAGCAAAACACATGTGCAGGAAGTTTGATGCATAGTCGAGATCATTGCGTGGATACACAAACGGCTGACCTGTGTGATACTTGTAGGCCATTGCAGCGATAGTCGGCATTTTTGAAATCATGCGGATCGTTGCAAGGTAGCGTTGATTCTCGTCAGAAATGTCAGTTGAATCGTGATAGAATGCTGACAGCGCACCAACAACACCACACATGATCGCCATAGGGTGTGCATCGCGGCGGAAACCGGTAAAGAAGCGATTCATCTGCTCATGAACCATCGTGTGGCGTGTTACTGCTGTGTTGAACGTATCGCGTTGATCTTTGTTCGGCAGCTCGCCATGAAGCAAGAGATAACAGGTTTCCAAGAAGTCACCATCTTCGGCCAATTGCTCAATTGGATAGCCGCGATGAAGCAAAACGCCTTTGCCGCCATCAATATATGTGATGTCACTATCGCAAGCAGCGGTTGAGGTGAAGCCGGGGTCATAAGTAAAACAACCGGTTTCTTTGTAAAGTGTTCCGATATCGATTACGTCTGGCCCGACGCTTGCTTGATAAACCGGGAAATCCCAACTGTTTTCTCCGATGCTCAAGGTTGCCTTGTCTTTTGCCATATCGATATCCTTTCTGTGAGCGCTGCAAACCCAATTGGGTTCCGCCATCCATTTCACCAAAGCCGGATTGAAAAATTCCTGCCGCTAAGAGGGGATTGGCACGCAGTTGCGCCCGATGCTTCCATTCTGGCTTTTAGCTATATGATTTCATTCAATGATACAAGTGAGACAAAGGTCATATCCGGTCATGTATTCTGGAAAGTGCCTCTTCTTTTCCAAATATTTGCAGCACATCAAAGGCTCCTGGTGAGGTCGCTTTTCCTGTAAGTGCTGCCCGGATTGGTTGTGCAACTTTGCCCAGTTTAAGGTCATTTTCTTCGCAAAACTGTTTAAGCGCTGCTGCGATGCCGTCATGGTCCCATTGCTCAATACTCCGCAGAACTGGAGCTACTTTGGTCAAAATCTCAACATTGTCACCGATTGTAAGCGTTGTGGCTTTCTCATCCATAGGCAAAGGGCGATCTGCCAGTATGAAACTCATTCCTTCAATCAGATCGAGCAATGTTTTTGCCCGTTCTGAAAGCGCCGGCATAGCAGCGAGAAGCCAGGGGGTGTTGGCTTCCGAAATTTTGGCTTTGATATCCAAGCCACCTTCTATTTCGGGCAAAATAGAAATTACGTTTTGTAACAACGCTTCTGGCGAAAGTGCGCGCATATAGTGCGCGTTGATTGCCTCTAGTTTTGCAAAGTCAAAGCGGGCAGCAGCCTTATTCATGCCGTCAAAGCCGAACCACTCGATCATTTGATCAAGCGACATGATTTCTTCATCACCATGAGACCAGCCGAGGCGAACGAGATAATTGCGCAAAGCCTCTGGCAGATACCCCATTGTACGATACGCTTCTGCTCCAATTGCACCGTGACGTTTGGAAAGTTTCGCGCCATCTTCTCCGTGAATGAGCGGAATATGCGCCATTACAGGAACTTCCCAATTTAACGCGTCGAAGATCAGTTTTTGCTTGGCAGCGTTTGTCAGATGATCATCCCCGCGAATGACATGCGTCACATCCATATCATGGTCATCAACGACCACGGCTAACATATATGTTGGCGTTCCATCTGAACGAAGCAGAACAAAATCATCGAGATCAGTATTGGGAAAGCGAACATCGCCCTGAACTTTGTCATCAATCGTGGTCTCGCCATCAAGGGGTGATTTTAATCGGATAACAAAGGGCATATCAGAGGGCCAATCAGCTTCCGATTTGTCGCGCCACGTTCCGTCATACATTGGGTTTCGTCCTTCGGCGCGGGCGTTCTCGCGCATCGCTTCAAGCTCTTCGGGTGTCGAATAGCATCGATAAGCTGTGTCATCGGCGAGCATTTGTTCTGCAACTTCTCGGTGACGTGCAACGCGAGAGAATTGTGAAATTGGGTCTCCATCTCCGTCCAAGCCAAGCCAGGACAATCCATCGAGAATGGCTTCTACCGCTTCATCGGTTGAACGTGCGCGATCCGTATCCTCAATGCGCAACAGCATTTTGCCGCCGTTTGCCCTTGCAAAGAGCCAGTTAAACAATGCGGTTCTCGCGCCGCCAATATGGAGAAATCCCGTAGGTGAAGGCGCAAAACGGGTGACGACTGGATTTGACATTTACGGTCTCCATAAGGTGCCGGAGGTGGTTTGCCTCTTGCGGAATGGCACGTTTCAAGTTTTGATAGGGGCCTATGTGGCGTTAGTCGGTCGTTTATCACACTACCGACAATAGACAAGGCTCTGGTGTGGCAGAGAACGAAAATGAAGCTGATCCTGTGCGTGGGCAAGGTTTAACTCGTTTGCACTCGAAACAAGCGGGAAAAATTGAACTCGGTAACCAGTTTGAAACGCCAAGTTTTACACGGCGCTTTCAAATTGCACTTGAGTATCGCCAAAACCAGCTGTCACAATCATTTTTGAGGACCTACTACTATGAGATTGAACGCGGATTGGCGTTTAATTTTATTCCCATCCTACTGGGAATTGGCATCGCCCTCTATTTTGCAGCACCTGCAGAACCTCTCGCACCAGCACTAGCGCTAATCTGTTTAGTTCTCACGGTGCTCGTTCGGCGATCCGTTGGCAGAGGCGTTGTTTACGCTACTGCATCGGCTCTTTTGTGCGTTTTGATTGGCATGCTGGCCGCGAAAGTTTCAGTCATTCAGAGCGATACACCGCAGATCACTCAACAAATTACCGGCAAGGTTTCAGGTACAATTGTGGCGGTTGATGAAAACAGGCGTGGTTCCCCGCGTTATCGTCTTGTTCCTGAAAGCATTGAGGGTTTAACCAAAACCGAATTGCCGCGTTATATTCGTGTGTCGGCCGCTGGGAGAGGAGAGCCTTTTCCCCCGGGCACAAAGATTGAAGGCATTGCCCGGTTGCAGCCTGTTTTGGGGCCTGTTTATCCTGGCTCTTATGACTTCTCGTTCTTTGCTCGATTTGATGGCATTGGAGGGAGCGGTTTTTTTATGGGTAAACCCGAATCTGCATTAGTCCAGAATTCAGAACTGGCTTTTGCAGATAGGTTCCAAGTCGCCATCAATTCAATAAGGCTTAAAATCAAAACCCGGATTGAAACCGCATTGCCGGGTAAAACCGGAAAAATTGCCACTGCACTGGTGATCGGTGATAAAAGCGGTATTCCGCCAGCGGCTCAGGACGCGTTACGCGCCACCGGTTTGGCTCACATATTGGCGATATCAGGCTTGCATATGGCTTTGGTTGCGCTGACAACTTTGTGGGTGCTCAGGTTCAGCTTTGCAATCAACTCATACTGGACGCTGCATTATCCGATCAAGAAGTGGGCGGCGACAGGAGCGTTTCTTTTAGCAACGGGTTATCTGATGATCTCTGGATTTGGCGTGGCGACACAACGCGCATGGATCATGATCTCAGTGATGTTGGTCGCGGTGCTGATGGATCGACGCGCCATAACACTCAGAAACGTAGCGATATCCGCGATCATCATTGTGTTGATTGAACCTGTCAGTCTTTTATCCCCCGGGTTTCAGATGTCCTTTGCAGCCGTTATTGCCTTGGTTTCAGCTTATGAGGCAATCAACAAGAAGAGGCGGGAGCGATTGGCCGAGAAACCTTTTGTTGAACGTGGATGGTTAGGCAAAAGCATCTACTCTTTCGGGGCTTTTACAGGAGGTTTATTTACAACCAGCTTGGTCGCAGGTCTTGCAACATCCTTCATCGCAGCATGGCATTTTCATCAAGTCGCACCTCTTGGACTGCTTGCAAATCTGCTGGCAATGCCCATCGTGACCTTGATTGTCATGCCGGCGGTGTTGTTTTCAATTTTGTTGATACCGTTTGGTTTGGACCCTTTAAGCCTGACTTTGGTTTCTTACGGCATCAATGGCATTCTCGAGATTGCCTATTGGGTGAATGGTCTGATGCCAGTGGCGATAACAGGAAGTCAGAAACTCTCAGCATTTGTGATGTTTCTTTTTGGTTTTAGCGTACTGTGCCTTTTCAAAAGCAGAATTCGGCTCTTCGGTCTCTGCCTTTTTTTGATCATCCCGTTCTTCACGCCGACGTCACAAGTTCCCGACGTTCTGATCGCGGAAAGTGGAAGAAGCGTTGCGGTAAAGATGTCGGATGGGACGCTTGCCACATTGATTCCCAAGCGAGAAAACTTTGTAACCAGCATTTGGGGAAAGGCTTATGCCGGAGGGCAGATTCCCTTCTCAGGCCTATCAAAAGAACAGTGCAACCGAGAGGTATGCATCTACACTTTGCCGAGCGGCCCAATATTACATCTGGTTTACGATCCCGACCTGTTGAGAAATGCCTGTGACAAAGCGGATATCTTGATTGCACCAAGGCTCAAATGGGTGAACTGCAAAACCCGTGTGCCTCAGCTGGTTTTGAAACGCGAAGACTTTGAGTCACGCGGATCACATGAAGTGTATGTTTCTAGTGTTCAGGATACAAAAAACGAAAAGGCCGACCCTGAG
>CALLHT010000105.1 GCA_938009335.1 uncultured Rhizobiaceae group bacterium | reverse complement strand
GCGTTGCCAATATTGGAAACCCGCATTGTATCTTCTGGGCACCGGAAGATGTGTGGAGTTATGAGTTAGACCGCTTGGGCTCACTGCTTGAATATCATCCGATTTTCCCCGAGCGTTGCAACATTTCAATCGCCAATGTGCCTTCCCGCAATCACATCATCCTGCGCACGTGGGAACGTGGCGCTGGCCTCACGCAAGCATGTGGGTCTGCTGCATGTGCTGCTCTTGTCTGCGCGGTGCGAAAAGATCTGACCGACCCCAAAGCAACCGTTACCTTGCCGGGTGGTGATCTTGAAATTGAATGGTCGGACAACGCCCGCATTCTGATGACAGGTCCAGCGGAGTTTGAATTTGCAGGAATGCTGAACCCTGAAACGGGCGAGTTTACCCGCGAGGGAAGCTGATGGCGGCGCAAGAAGAAACCGGCAATGAGCAACTTAAAGTTCTGACTTTTGGTTGCCGCCTCAACGCCTATGAATCCGAAGTCATGTTGCGTGAAGCAAAATCGGCTGGCCTTGATACGCTTGAAGATGGTGCGGTGCTCGTAAATACGTGTGCGGTAACCGGCGAAGCTGTGCGTCAAGCAAAGCAAGCCATTCGCCGCGCGCGGCGCGAAAACCCCAATGCACGTATCATTGTTTCGGGCTGTGCTGCGCAGACCGAAGCGCAAAGTTTTGGTGAGATGGATGAAGTTGATCTGGTCATTGGCAATGAGGAAAAACTTCATGCACAAAGCTACCGCGCTCTGCCGGATTTTGGTGTGAATGACACGGAGAAAGTTCGGGTCAATGACATCATGGAAGTGACAGAGACCTCCCCTCATATGATTGACTCGCTCGGCGGGCATTCACGTGCATTCGTGCAGGTACAAAACGGATGCGATCATCGTTGTACGTTTTGCATCATTCCTTATGGCCGCGGCAATTCCCGCTCTGCGCCAATGGGTGCAATTGTTGAGCAGGTGAAAAAGCTGGTTGGCAACGGCTATCTTGAAGTCGTACTCACCGGCGTTGATACCACGTCCTATGGCGCCGATCTTCCCGGCAAACCTACGCTTGGCTCGCTGGTCCAAAAAATTCTGGAGCAAGTGCCCGAACTGCCTCGCTTACGTCTTTCATCGATTGATTCAATTGAAGTCGATGAGCCTTTGATGGAAGCAATCGCATCAGAGACACGTTTTATGCCGCATCTTCACCTCTCGCTGCAGCATGGCGATGATATGATTTTAAAGCGCATGAAACGCCGTCATCTGAGAGATCATTCCATTGAGTTTTGTAACACAGTCAGAAGCTTGCGCCCGGATATAAGTTTCGGCGCGGATATGATTGCAGGCTTTCCTACGGAAACCGAAACCATGTTTGAGAACTCGCTTTCCATCGTTGAAAAATGCGGCCTCGACTTTCTGCATGTCTTTCCGTTTTCTCCGCGCCCGCAAACACCGGCTGCCAACATGCCTCAGCTCGATCGTGGCTTGATCAAGGAACGCGCGGCCAGACTTCGCAAAGTCGGCGAAACTGCATTCCAGCACCATCTAGAGCGCTCAGCACACGGAACACAACCTGTCTTGGTTGAGCGTGGTGGTTTGGGCCGAACGCCACAGTTTACAACCGTTATGACAGGCGACCTTCCACAGGGAGAAATTGTCGAGATGAAGATTTCGGGTCATAACGGTAAACATCTGATCGGCGAAGCGATTCGTCATGCAAAGGTGGGCTAAAGCAAGTGGCTGAAGAAAAGAAACCCGGACTTCTTAAGCGCGTATTCTCTTTCGGATTTGGAAAGAAGAAGAAGGCTGAGGCCGACGAGGCCGCTGCGGCAAAAGCAGAAGAACAGGCCCGACAGGAAGCGGAAAGAAAAGCACAGCTTGAAAAGGCGGAAGCCGAGCGCATTGCGGCAGAGCAGGCAAAACGGGAAGAAGAACGCGCAGCCATCCAGAAAGCGGCTCAAGAGGAGGCTGCCCGCTTAAAGGCCGAGAAAGCTGCGTCAGAAGAAAAAGAACGTCTTGCCGCTGAACAAGCCGCAAAGGAAGAGCAGGAACGCCTAGCTGCAGAAAAGGCCGCAGAAGAACAGCGCGCTGCCGAAGAAGCGGAAAGACTGGCAGCCGAGAAAAAGGAAGCGGAGGAAGCTGCTCAACGCGAGGCTGAAGAGGAAGCCGCCGCTGCGGCAAAAGCAAAAGCAGATGCTGAGGCTCTCGCACAAGAGCAAGCGCAGCAAGAAGCCGAAGCCAAGCGTAAAGCAGATGAAGCAGCTGCTCAGGAGAAAGTTGAACAGCAAGCCAAGAAAGAGAAAGAGGAAATCGAGGCAGAAAAGCTAGCGGCGGAGAAAGAGGCCGCGGAGCAGGCCGCACTGGAAAAGGCCGAAGCTGAGAGACTGGCTGCCGAAGAAGCAAAGCAAGAGGCACAAGAACAAGCCGCCAAAGAAGAGGCCGACCGTCAGGCTAAACTAGCGGCGGAGCAAGCAGCAGAGGCCGAGCGTATTGCTGCCGAAGAAGAACAGGCTCGCCTAGAAGCTGAAGCAGCTGAACACCAAAGACAGGCGGAACTGGAAGCCGAAGAGACAAGACGGCGCGAAGAAGAAGCCAAGGCCGCTGCAGAAGCAGCCCAAGCATCAGACCCTGAACCCGAACCTGAACAAGAAGAAGAGGAAGAACGCCGCGAGGGCTGGTTCAAGCGCATGCGTAAAGGGCTTGCCCGTTCTTCAAGTACTCTGACGGAAAACATCACCTCCGTTTTCACCAAGAAAAAATTGGATGAAGACACGCTGCAAGACCTGGAAGATATTCTCATTCAGGCCGATCTGGGTGTTGAGACCGCGATGAATGTTACAGATGCCCTTGCTTCCCAGCGTATGGGCAAAGACGTAACAGATGAAGAAGTGCGTCAGGTGATGGCGGACGAAATCGCCAAGACACTTGAACCCGTAGCCCAACCGCTTGAACTTGATCTTGAACATCAACCACATGTTATTCTGGTCGTCGGCGTGAATGGGTCCGGCAAAACCACAACCATCGGCAAAATCAGCCAGAAACTCTATGACGCGGGTTTCTCAACCCTGCTGGTTGCTGGCGATACGTTCCGCGCAGCGGCAATTGAACAACTTCATATCTGGGGTGATCGTACCCAAGCGCCTGTTATGTCGCGCGAAAATGGTGCCGATGCCGCTGGCCTTGCCTTCGATGCCTATGCAGAGGCGCAAGCGCAGAAGAAAGACGTGATGCTGATGGATACGGCAGGACGCCTGCAAAACCGCAAAGAATTGATGGATGAATTGGAAAAAATCATCCGTGTCCTAAAGAAACAGGATCCAACGGCCCCGCATACGGTTCTCCTCACGCTGGATGCAACAACCGGTCAAAATGCGCTCAATCAGGTTGAGATTTTCAAGGATGTGGCCGGGGTCAATGGCCTTGTCATGACAAAACTTGATGGCACCGCGAGGGGCGGGATACTTGTCGCGATCTCCGCGAAGCATAAGTTACCTGTATATTTCATCGGCGTGGGTGAGCAGGTTGAAGATCTCGAACCCTTTGAAGCCGACGTATTCGCAAGAGCTATCGCAGGACTGGATCAAGAGTAATGAGTGCAGATCAATCGACAGAAACCCGCCCGCCCTTAAACCAGTGGGCAAAACTGGCATTGGAAACAGGTCCGCTGGTCGTGTTCATCATGGCCAACAATAATGGCGACAAACTTGCTGATATGTTTCCGGTCCTTGCTCAACTGGGTGGCAAGATTTTCGTTGGCACTGCGTTCTTCATGGTGGCCATGACGATTTCGCTCATCATTACATGGCTCTATGAACGTAAAGTTGCCCTGATGCCGCTCATCACGTTTGTGATGGTCGTAATCTTCGGCATGCTGACGCTCTATTTGCAGGACGAGTTCTTCATCAAGGTGAAGCCAACGATCATCAACACCATGTTTGGTGTTGCAATCCTTGGAACATTGTTCTTCTTCAAAGTTCCCGTCATGAAAATGCTCTTTGATGGTCCGTTCAAACTGGATGATACCGGCTGGACGAAGCTCTCATTCCGCTGGGGGTGCTTCTTTTTGTTTCTGGCCCTCGTCAATGAAGTGGTTTGGAGAACTCAAACGACGGACTTTTGGGTAGCGTTCAAGCTTTGGGGCGTCATGCCGATGACCATCATCTTCATGCTGTTCCAGTATCCGGTGATGATGAAGCACGGCTTGGAAGAGGAAGAAGCAGGCGAGGGGTGAATATCTACCTCAACCGCCTGCTCGGCACCCACGCATAACCATTTTCACAAAGTATGAAACATTCGCGCAAGCCATGTGGTTTATCGGCTGGTTCTTGTAAGACGCTAGAATTGTGCGCGTGCGCTTCTGATTTACTCAACGCGTCATCAGGGTCGGTTTCATAAAGTCTGATTTCAATTCCCCCTCCCCTTGGGCCACTTTCTGGGATAAGCGAGGGCAATGGATGGCTGTGATACGTGCCGTCCGAATGCAGCTGGAACACCTGATTGCCATACGTGATGATTGCGAAGTCGTGTGTTATCTGATGGCCTTTCATGCCAAAGACATCCGTCAGAAAGACGACCATTCGCTTCACATCACGCACGAGAAGATTAAGACCAATCCCCTTGAGAGATTTGCCGAATGCATCTGCATCAATCGTTTCGTAGTCCATATTGTTCTCCTATAAGGCAGCGCGCTTAACGAGGTCAGCAATCTCCATAAACTGATCTGCCAACGGGTTGGTCTTACGCCATACAAGACCAATCGTGCGTCTGGGCTTTGGATGATCAAACCGTTGTGTAGAAACATCTGCCGACCGCGTTTCAATGTCTACAGCCATTTCCGGAATAAACGTCACGCCCATACCGGCGCTGACCATTTGCACAAGGGTTGAAAGCGAACTCCCGTCCAGCGTTTCACGGGGGCGCCCTGTCGGTATGCTGCAGAACGAAAGCGCTTGATCACGGAAGCAATGCCCTTCCTCCAGCAAAAGGAGTTTCATCTCGCGCAATGTGTCCTGGTTGGGCGCAGGCTTATCTTTGTCAGCGAAGGAACGAACCAGCACAAACTCCTCTTCGAAAAGCTTCACCTCTTCCAACGCAGGCTCTGAAACCGGCAAAGCCAGAATGGCTGCATCCAACCTGCCGCTGAGTAGCTCTTCAATCAGTTTCTGAGTCTGCGTTTCACGAACATGAACTTCAACTTCCGGGCGAGCTGCACTCAGCTCCTTGATGATATCTGGCAGAAGATACGGCGCGATTGTGGGAATGATGCCCAGTCGAAACTGACCGGAAAAATCTCCCTTTGCAGCCCGTGCCATATCCGCAAGATCATCAACCGATTTTAGAACTTCGCGCGCCTGCTGAACAAACCGCTCCCCAAATCCGGTTAGCCTGATCTGGCGCGCAGATCGCTCAAACAATTGCGAACCGAGACTTTCTTCCAACTCTTTGATCTGCATGGAAAGTGCCGGCTGCGATACAGCACAATGTTCCGCGGCTTTCCCGAAATGCCCTTCGCGCGCTACAATGTCCAAATATCTGAGCTGCTTGAGGGTAAGATTGTTCATAAGTTATTCTTATCAAAATAATCAGAAAATACAACTTCCCCTGATGATTAGAATTGTTATAAACTAGCGCTACTTATTTATTAGGCCGACCATAATCGGCACATACCAACCCCAAAATTACGGAGCACCACCATGAACGAGATGAGCGTGAACACTGCCGGAAAATGTCCGGTCATGCATACAGGGCCAAAAGTTGGCAGCAATGCAAACCAAGCGTGGTGGCCTGAGCAACTTAACTTGCGAATTCTCAATCAGAATTCCCCGAAAACCGACCCAATGGGCGAAAGCTTTAACTACAAGGAAGAGTTTCTGAAACTCGACTATAACGCACTCAAGAAAGATCTTGCGGACTTGGTGACCAATTCACAAGACTGGTGGCCGGCAGACTACGGCACCTATGCCGGTTTATTCGTGCGTATGGCTTGGCACTCCGCTGGCACATACAGAACGTATGACGGTCGCGGTGGCGCACGCTCCGGCACACAACGCTTTGCTCCGTTGAACAGCTGGCCTGATAACGGCAACCTCGATAAAGCCCGTCGTCTGCTTTGGCCAATCAAACAAAAATACGGCAACAAGATTTCATGGGCAGA